>DAINBM010000259.1:1903-4341 GCA_036732965.1 Caulobacteraceae bacterium
TTGGCGAACCCCCGGAGCAGTCCCGGAGCAGCCCCTGAGCAGCCCCTGAGCAGCCAACGGGGTGGTGCGCCGTCCCCCATGGCCACCGGCCGCGGTCGTGGTAAGAGCGTCGACTGAGCCCGACGGACCGTTTCCCGTCCCCGCAATGGCCAAGGATCGGACCCCCATGGCAGAGCCCCTCGCTCCAGCGCCCCTCGCTTCAGCGTCCCCCGCTTCAGCGTCCCTGGCGGATGTGATCACCCGGAGCTGGCGGGGACCCCTGCTGGCGGCGCTGGTGGTGCTGGTCAGCGCCCTGCCCGGGCTTCTGGCCCTGCCGCCGCTGGACCGGGACGAGTCCCGCTTCGCCCAGGCCAGCGCCCAGATGCTGGAGACCGGCGACTTTGTGAACATCCGCTACCAGGACGCCCCGCGGGACAAGAAGCCGGTGGGCATCCACTGGCTGCAGGTGGCCAGCGTGGCGGCCCTGTCCAAGGTGCAGGCCCGGGCCATCCAGCCCTATCGCCTGCCGTCCCTGCTGGGGGGCATGATCGCCGCCGCTGCCTGCGCCTGGGGTGCCGCCGGGGTGCTGGGGGCCCGTCGCAGCACCCTCGCCGGAGCGGCGCTCGGGGCCACGATCCTGCTGTCGTCCGAGGCCTTCATCGCCAAGACCGATGCGGTGCTCTGCGGCGCGGTGACCCTGTCCATGGCGGCGCTGGCACGGCTCTATCTGTCCGCCCGCCGGGGCGAGCCCCTGAGCCGGAGCCTGAAGGCCCTGTTCTGGGTGGGACAGGGCGTCGCCCTGCTGGACAAGGGGCCGATCGGTCCGATGATCGCGGCGCTGACGCTGCTCTCGCTCTGGGGCCTGGACCGGGACCTGCGCTGGGCGCGGAAGCTGGGCTGGGTCTGGGGGCTGGGCATCGTCCTGCTGATCGTCGGGCCGTGGGCGGTGGCGATCACCGTGGCCACGGACGGCAAGTTCTGGGGCTCCGCCGTCGGCGGCGATCTGGCCCCCAAGCTCCGCGGCGGGCACGAGGGCCATGCCGCCCCGCCGGGCACGCACGCCCTGACCACGCTGCTGTTGTTCTTCCCGGCGGTGGCACTGCTGCCCGGGGCCCTGGTGACCCTGTGGCGGCGGCGGGACGAGGCGCTGGTGCGCTTTGCGGGATGCTGGCTGGTCCCGTCCTGGCTGGTGTTCGAGGCCACGCCCACCAAGCTGGTGCACTACACCCTGCCGCTCTACGCGCCTCTGGTCTGGCTGGCGGTGGCCTCCCTGGAGCAGCCACAGGGGCGGATCACCCGTTGGCTCGGCGTGGCCCTTTCCCTGCTCAGCGGACTGGCCTTCGCCGCCATCGTCATGCTGGCCACCCACCGGTTCGGTGGCAACGGCCCCCTGGGCCCGGTCGCCGCGCTGGCGGCGGCGCTGGCGGTGATGACCGGTGCCATGGGCGCCTTCGCCGCGGTGTCCACCGGGCCGGCGGACGAGCGGACCGTCCCGGCCCTTGCCAGTGCCCTGGTCTTCGGCGTGGCCTTCCACATGCTGATGAGCGGAGCGATCCTCCCCGCCCTCTCGCCGCTCTGGCCGTCGCGCCTGGCCGCCCGGATGGTGGCGCGCCATCACCTGGATCCGCGGGAGGGTGTCGTGCAGGGACCGGTGGTCGTGGTCGGCTTTGCCGAACCGTCCCTGGTGTTCCAGCTGGGCACTGCCACGGACCTCGCCGATGCATCGGACGCCGTCGATGGCCTGGAGGAGGGCCAGCCCGCCCTGGTGGAGCAGAAGACGGACGCTGCCTTCCGCCACCTGCTGGCGGAGCGCCACGTGTCGGCCCAGGCGGTGGACCAGGTCTCCGGTATGAACTATTCCAGCGGCAAGCCGGTGACGCTGACCCTCTGGCGTCCAAAGCCCGCCGCACCCTGACGCGGGGCGGCCGTCGCCCTTCGCCTGCCGGATCAGGAGCGCCTCATGTCCCGCCGTATCGAGATCGTCGAAGTGGGGCCCCGGGACGGGCTGCAGAACGAGAAGCGCGTCCTGTCCGTGGATGACCGTGTGCATTTCATCGGCCTGCTTGAGGCTGCGGGTGTCCGCCGCATCGAGGCCGTGTCCTTCGTCAATCCCGCCCGGGTGCCGCAGATGGCCGGGGCCGAGGAGATCATGGCCCGGCTGCCCGCCCCGGCGCGGGGTGCCCGGCGGATCGGCCTGGTGCTGAACGAGAAGGGCTGGGAGCGGTGCGTGGCCGCCGGCTGCGACGAGGCCAATGTGGTCGTCTGCGCCTCCGACGGTTTCGGCATCCGCAACCAGGGGGCCGACACCGACGCCCAGATCGAGACCCTGGCCCGGATCATGGAGCGCAGCCGCACCGAGGGGCCGCCCGTGTCCGCCACCGTGTCCGTGGCCTTCGGCTGTCCCTTCGACGGGGAGGTGCCGGAGGCGCGCCTGACCGCCATCGTCCGGGCCATGGCCC
>DAINBM010000260.1:0-4335 GCA_036732965.1 Caulobacteraceae bacterium
ATTCACCCAGCTCGTCTACCCACAATCCCCGTTAACCTGAGTTCCAAGCCGTGCTCACGGTCCCCGGCGCTTTGCCTAATCCGCCAAGGCGCCCTAAACACGGCCCTCCGTTTCCTATCCCGAACCAGGACGTCGCATGACCCGCATTCTGATCACCTCGGCCTTGCCCTATATCAACGGGATCAAGCATCTGGGGAATCTGGCCGGATCGATGCTGCCGTCCGACGTGTTCGCGCGGTTCCACCGGGCCACCGGGGCAGAGGTCCTGTTCATCTGCGCCACCGACGAGCACGGCACACCGGCGGAACTGGCCGCAGCCGCATCGGGACAGGATGTCCGCACCTATTGCGACGAGCAGCACCAGCTGCAGAAGGACGTGGCCGCCGCCTTCGGCCTGTCCTTCGACTGGTTCGGTCGGTCCTCAAGCCTGCGCAACCGCGAGCTCACCCAGCACTTTGCCAAGGTGCTGGAGGCGCGGGGGCTGATCGAGGAACGCACCGACAAGATGGTCTATTCCATCGACGATCGCCGCTTCCTGCCGGACCGCTACATCGAGGGCACCTGCCCGATCTGCGCCTTCGAGAAGGCCCGCGGGGACCAGTGTGACAGCTGCGGCTCGCTGCTGGATCCCGTCCGACTGCTCAATCCCTATTCCACCATTTCCGGCTCCCGGAACCTCGAGGTCCGCGAGACGCGGCACCTCTATCTCCTCCAGTCCCGACTGCAGGACCGGATCCGGGCCTTCATCGACAGCCATGCGGACTGGCCGCTGCTGACCCGATCCATCGCCTACAAGTTCCTGGACGAGGGCCTGATAGACCGGGGGATCACCCGGGACCTGCACTGGGGCGTGCCGGTGGCGGTGGACGGCGTGCCCCGGCCGGGCTTCGAGGAAAAGGTCTTCTACGTCTGGTTCGATGCGCCCATCGAGTACATCGCCGCCACCCGGGAATGGGCCGACGCCACGGGCGAGGACTGGGCCCGGTGGTGGCGCACCGACGCGGGTGCGGCCGACGTCCGCTACATCGAGGTGATGGGCAAGGACAATGTCGCCTTCCATACGGTCAGTTTCCCCGTGACCCTTCTGGGGTCGGAGGAGCCTTGGAAGACCGTCGACATGCTGAAGAGCTTCAACTGGCTGAACTGGTACGGGGGCAAGTTCTCCACCTCCCAGCGCCGGGGGGTGTTCATGGATGCGGCGCTGCAGCTGCTGCCGCCGGACTACTGGCGGTGGTATCTGACCAGCCAGGCCCCGGAATCCAGCGACACGGCCTTCACCTGGGAGCAGTTCCAGGCGGTGGTGAACAAGGACCTGGCCGATGTGCTGGGCAACTTCGTCAACCGGATCCTGAAGTTCACCGACAGCAAGTACGCGAGCCTCGCCCCCGCAGGCGGCGCGCCCGGCCCGCTCGAGCAGGCCCTGGCCGAGCGCCTGGCCGCCCAGATCACCCTTTTGACCACCGCGCTCACGGACCTCGAGGTGCGCAAGGCGGCCCAGGCCCTGCGGCAGTGCTGGGTTCTGGGCAACGAGTATCTGCAGGAAGCTGCGCCCTGGACCGCGATCAAGACCGACCCGGACCGGGCGGCGATCATCGTCCGCACGGCCCTCGCTCTGGTGGGGCTCTATGCCCGCCTGTCCCGTCCGTTCATTCCCTTCGCCGCCGGGACGATCGCGGCAGCGGTGGGCGAGGGGGACCGGCTGGACCGGTGGCCGGATGCGGCGGATGTCGGTGCCCTGCTGGCGGGCTTCGGGGCCGGCCGCGGAATCCGGACACCGGAGGTGCTGTTCCGCAAGATCGAGGACGCGCAGCTCGCCGAGTGGAGCGAGCGGTTCGGTGGAACGCCGGCTGACGCCGACTGATGGTGGCGGTCAGGGGCCGCGGCCCCTGACCGGCGATCAGAGGGCTGTCGCGCCGCCCGTTTCGCCGAGCAGGGCCGCCTGACGCGCCGCCCGGCGGGCCGCTGCGGACCGGCTGGGCGCCTGGCGTCGGCTGCGGGCAAGCCAGGCCACCACAAGTCCGACGATGACAACCAGCAGCAGCAGGCCCAGAAGCTGGCTGTTCATCTTCAGCCAGGGCCGGGAGGCGCTGACCTGTCCGATGCAGATCGGCTCGGACCCCGCCGGAGCTTCGACACAGACCTCCGCGCGGGCCGTCAGCTTGCTGGACGGTGCCTTCCCGCCAGCCTGGGGGCGGACCGTCCAGTGGAACTCCAGGGGCTGTCCGGCCTGCAGCGCGTAGGACTGCGCGCCCGGCGGCTCGATACGGTACCCCGGAGCGGACAGGCTGGCCGTGATGTTCACGGGGGCGCCGGAATCGGTCAGGCCGCTGGCGGCCAGCGCCTTGCGCAGGGCAGTGCCGAAGTCCGCCGGGAGGGTCAGGGTCGCCTGGCTGGGCTGGCCGGGCTCCGGCTTGGCGGGCATCTGCAGCTGGGCTCCGCGGTGCAGGGCTTTCAGTGCAGCGGCCTGGAAGGCGTCCGCGCGCGGGCCAGGGTCGTCGGACCGGGCCGCGGCGGACGGTTCGGAGGGGGCACCGGCCATGGCCGCGTCCGGAGCGGCCTGCGGCACCGAGACAGCGCGCGCCGCGGCACGCGCCGGCTCTGACGGCCGGGAGGCCGGGGGACCGACGGGGGCACTGACGGGCGCACCGGCGATCGGCGATGGTGTCCTTGGTGCCGGATTCGGTACGGGCGCCATGCTCACGTCGGGGGCGCGCAGGGGATCGGGCTGCGGCGCGGGTGGTTCCGCCTCTGCGGACGCGGCCGGAGGCGGCGCGTCGGCCGCCGGTGCACCTGGGTCGGACGCTGCCGGTGGCGGCGGCGGCGGTGTCGGCGCGCCGAGCAGCTCTGCGGGGGCGCTGGACTGGGGCGGTTCCTGGGTGGGTTTGGGGACCGGCCGTTGATCGCAGGACGCCAACAGAAGGAGTGCAGCCACACCCGCTGCCGCTCCCCCCGAGCTCGACCGGAACCAACCCACGCCCCGCACCATTTTCACGCGTCTCCCGACAGACGCGGTTACCAAAGACTTAATGAAACAGGGAAATCAATCTCGATCCCGTGACAGGCTAAAACCTTTTCAGGCTCGCGGCGTAGAGCGCCACGGCGGCGGCAGACGCTACATTTAGGCTCTCGAACCCACCCGGCATCGGTATATGCGCCAGAACGTCGCACTTCTCCGAAACGAGCCGCCTCAGACCTTCGCCCTCCGAGCCCAGAATGAGCAGTGTGGGGCCTTCGGTGAGGGCCTCGTCGAGGCGGTCCGGCGCGTCGCCCGCCAGTCCGATCACGCGCCAGCCGGCCGCCTGCAATTCCTCGATGGCCCGGCTGAGATTGGTCACCTGGGCGCAGGGCAGGCGCTCCAGCGCACCTGCGGCGGCCTTGGCAAGGGCACCGGCCAGCGGCGGGGCGCGGCGGTCCTGCAGAATCACGCCGCGGGCACCGAAGGCGGCGGCGGAACGGAAGATCGCGCCCACATTCTGCGGATCGGTCACTTGATCGAGCATGAGCAGCACGCCGTGCGGCTCGGCGATGAAGGCGAAGAGGTCTGCCGGTTCCAGCGGCGGGGTCTGGATCGCCACGCCCTGATGCGAGGCCCCCTGCGGCACGGCTGTGGCAATTTCCGACGGGGTCGCGATCTCGACGCTGAGGTCTATGCCGAGCGGGCGACCGTCCTCTCCGCGTAACTGACTGATTTGCTTGGCACGATCCTCGGTGGCGAGGATCTTCTTCGGGGCGGGGCGGTCGGGATTGCGAAGCGCCGCCTCGACCGCGTGCCAGCCCCAGATCCACTGGTCGGGGTCGCCACCGCCGTATTTTCGATGGGTCTGATGGGGTGGACGCGCGCCGCCCGGGCGGGGGCTGCGAACGGAAGATGCTCCGGACTTGTTCCGGTCGTTGCGTTCCCGAAAAGACGACACTATAAGACGCGCTCCGATTTGGGGTCTTCGATTGCCGACGGGGTCTAACACGCCCTTTGGCTTCCGGAGCCCTTTTTATTCTGGGCATCCCGACGGCTCTCGAGCCTGACAGGGTTGACCGGGAAACGGGGGCCTCGTTCCGCAGGGAACGGTGTCGTCCGTTGGAGGGGTGGCCGAGCGGTCAATGGCAGCAGACTGTAAATCTGCCGACGAATGTCTACGTTGGTTCGAATCCAACCCCCTCCACCATCTCACCTCGCCGCAGCGATTGTCCGGATCGCTGCGGCGGGACGAGGTGTCCCGCTTCACTCGGGTGACCGAATTCTGATGGAAGGATGATCCAGCGCGGGTATAGCACAATGGTAGTGCAGCAGCCTTCCAAGCTGAGGATGCCGGTTCGATCCCGGCTACCCGCTCCAGT
>DAINBM010000261.1:0-4312 GCA_036732965.1 Caulobacteraceae bacterium
TGCGCGGCGACAAGCAGATCCTGCTCGCCACCCAGCGCAACTCCACCGATGACGACCCGCAGCCCGGTGCCATCTACGACGTGGGCGTCATCGCCACCGTGCTGCAGCTGCTGAAGCTGCCCGACGGCACCGTCAAGGTGCTGGTGGAGGGCAAGACCCGCGCTGCGCTGCTGCGCTTCACCCAGCGCCACGACTTCTTCGAGGCCGAGGCCGCTGTTCAGGACGAGGACGGCGTCGATGCGCCCGAGGCCGTGGCCCTCAGCCGCGCCGTGACGGAGCAGTTCGAGAGCTATGTGAAGCTCAACAAGAAGATCCCGCCCGAGGCCCTGGCCGCCATCCCCCAGATTGCCGAACCCGGCAAGCTGGCCGATTCCATCGCCGCCCATCTGTCGGTGAAGATCGCGGAAAAGCAGGCCCTGCTGGAAGTGATCCACGTGGCCAAGCGGCTGGAGAAGGTCTTCGCCCTGATGGAGGGCGAGATCAGCGTCCTGCAGGTGGAGAAGAAGATCCGCAGCCGCGTGAAGCGGCAGATGGAGAAGACCCAGCGGGAATATTACCTCAACGAGCAGATGAAGGCGATCCAGCGGGAGCTGGGGGAACAGGACGAGCACCGCGACGAGCTGCTCGATCTGGAGAAGCGGATCCGGAAGACCAAGTTGTCCAAGGAGGCCCGCACCAAGGCCGATGCGGAGCTGAAGAAGCTGCGCAACATGAGCCCGATGAGCGCGGAATCCACCGTGGTCCGCAACTATCTCGACTGGCTCCTGTCGATTCCCTGGGGCAAGTCCAAGCTGAAGCCGATCAACATGGTCGAGGCCGAGGCGATCCTGAACGAGGACCATTACGGCCTCGAGAAGGTCAAGGAACGCATCCTCGAGTATCTGGCGGTGCAGGCGCGCACGGGCAACCTGAAGGGGCCGATCCTGTGCCTCGTGGGACCTCCGGGCGTCGGCAAGACCTCGCTGGGCCGGTCCATCGCCAAGTCCACGGGCCGCGAGTTCGTGCGCCTGTCCCTGGGCGGCGTGCGCGACGAGGCCGAGATCCGCGGCCACCGGCGGACCTATATCGGCTCCATGCCGGGCAAGGTCATCCAGTCCATGAAGAAGGCCAAGGCCACCAACCCCTTCTTCCTGCTGGACGAGATCGACAAGCTGGGGGCCGACTGGCGGGGAGATCCGTCCAGCGCGCTTCTGGAGGTGCTGGATCCGGAACAGAACCACACGTTCGGCGACCACTATCTCGAGGTGGACTATGACCTCAGCCAGGTGATGTTCGTGACCACCGCGAACAGCCTGAACATGCCCCAGCCCCTGCTGGACCGCATGGAGATCATCCGCATCCCCGGCTACACCGAGGACGAGAAGGTGGAGATTGCCCGGCGGCACATCCTGCCCAAGCTCGCCAAGGACCATGGCCTGAAGGGGGAGGAGTGGATCGTGCCGGACGAGGCGATCCGCGACCTGATCCGCTACTATACCCGGGAGGCCGGTGTCCGGTCGCTGGAGCGGGAACTGGGCAACCTCGCCCGCAAGGTCGTGCGGGACCTCGAGCGGGAGAAGGTCCTGTCCATCACGCTCGACAGCGAGCGGGTGGCCAAGTACGCGGGCGTGCGCAAGTACCGCTATGGCGAGACGGACGAGGCCGATCAGGTGGGCATCGTCACGGGGCTCGCCTGGACGGAGTTCGGCGGCGACATCCTGACCATCGAAGCCGTGCGCATGGCGGGCAAGGGCCGGATGAGCATCACCGGCAACCTGCGCGACGTGATGAAGGAATCGATCTCGGCGGCCAATTCCTATGTGCGGGCGCTGGCCCCGCACTTCGGCATTGCACCGACCCTGTTCGACAAGACCGACGTTCACGTGCACGTGCCCGAGGGGGCCACTCCCAAGGACGGCCCCTCCGCCGGTGTGGCGATGGCCGTGGCCATGGTCTCCGTGCTCACGGGCGTACCGGTGCGCAAGGACGTGGCCATGACCGGGGAGATCACCCTGCGCGGTCGGGTCCTGGCCATCGGCGGCCTGAAGGAAAAGCTGTTGGCCGCCCTGCGCTCCGGCGTGAAGACGGTGCTGATCCCCTCCGAGAACGAGAAGGATCTGGCGGAGGTTCCGGACAATGTGAAGCGCGAGCTGACCATCATTCCGGTGGCCACCGTGGACGAGGTGCTCGCCCATGCCCTGGCCGGTCCCCTGACGCCCATCGACTGGGACGAGGCGGACATGGCCGCAGCCAAGCCGGTTCCGGACGAGCGCGACGGAGAACCGGTCATCACCCACTGATCGCGAACGGTCAGCCAAATCCCGGACGGGGCGGTCGAAAGGCCGCCCCGTTTCGCGTCTGGGGGGAGATCGCAGAGGCTTTGCCTCCGTGGCCGTTTGCGATCCGCGGGCGGATGAACCCGGCTGCCCCGGGACGGCTGGGGATTTGCCCGGAATCGGCTGTTTTCCTCCCGTCCCGCGGCTTTGTCGGCGCTTTTGGTTTTGACGTAGCGGAATTTCCGGTTCCATACTCCGCTTTCTGGCGAAGATTGACTCGCGCGACAGGCGCGGCCGCCACGGGTTGGGAGAAGAACGAAAATGACAACGAAGGCCGAACTGGTGGCGTCGATCGCCGAGAAGTCCGGACTGAACCAAAAGCAGGCGAAGGAAGCCCTCGACGCTTTCATCGAGTCCGTCACGGAAGCGGTGAAGGCCGGCCAGGAAGTCCGCATCGTCGGCTTCGGCAGCTTTGTGCCGGTGGCCCGCGAAGCCGGCACCGCGCGCAACCCGCGCACGGGCGAGACGGTGGCCCGTCCGGCCTCCAAGACCGTGCGCTTCCGCGTCGGTGAAGGCCTGAAGTCGGCCATCAACTGATTTGTCACGGCACGCGACGCGCCATTGGTGCGTCGCCCGGCCAATGGTCAGGGGGCGACCCGCCGGGTCGCCCCTTTTCCATTCCCCGGCCCCGCGACCCGCGGCGGGGATTTTGATCTTTTCCTGCCGCGGTCCGACGTCTATCTGGTGTCCGGCGCGGCCCCGCTGCGCTGCGGGCGGCTAGCTCAGCTGGTTAGAGCATCTCGTTTACACCGAGAGGGTCGGGGGTTCGAATCCCTCGCCGCCCACCAAGGCCCGGCGTGATACTGTGGATGTCGTCCCCTGCAAGGTCACATCCCCGTTCCCTATCGCAGCGAGGGCGGAGGTCGGCGTGAGAATCCGGATCAAGTCGCGCAGGGCCGTGGCGCCCATCATCGCCGTGCTCCTCCTCCTCGGCGGGGGCGGTGCGCTCCTCGTCACCCAGCTTCCGAGGGTCTGGGCGGCTGTGAGCCTGTCGATCGGCCATTATGTGTGGATGCCGCCCCCGTCCGGGTTGAGCCCCACCCCGGTCGGACCGATGGCGGGCCGCGTCGTGGGGGGCGGCTGGCGGGTCCAGCCGATCGGGCCCGACACCTGGGCGATCGGCGAGCCGCAGGATGATCCGGACAACTACGAATATCTTCTGGTCGGGAGAGACCGCGCCCTGCTGATCGATTCGGGCGCCCGCAGCCGGGACATCCGTCCGGTGCTGGCGGGGCTCACGGATAGGCCGATCACGGTCCTGCCAACCCACCTGCACAGCGACCACACCCGTGGCCTCCGATACTTCTCCCGCATCGCCCTGATCGATCTGCCGCAGACCCGCGCGCGCCTGCGGGATGGCCGGGTGCGTCTGGCGCGCTTTCAGTACATGGCCCCCTTGTCCGAGCCCGTTCCAAGCTTCCCGGTCGCCGAATGGATCCGGCCCGATGGCGAGATCGACCTCGGCGGTCGCCGGGTGAGGGTGCTGTCGACCCCGGGCCATACGGCCACCTCGGTGTCGATCCATGATCCTGCAGCCCGGCTGCTGTTCACCGGAGACATGATCTACACGACCACGCTCTACGCCTTCATGCCGGACTCAAGCCTGTCCGCCTATCTGGCAACCGCGGATCACCTCCTGGAGACCCTGCCTGTGGATACGAGGATCTACGGGGCTCATTGCTGCCGGAACGACCGTCCGGCCGAGGCCCCGTGGCTCACCCTCCAGGATCTGCGGGACCTGCGGTCAGCCGTGGCAGCGGTGATGTCCGGAAAGGCCCGGGGGCAGGGCTGGCCGATGAAGCGCTACCCGGTCAATGGCCGGATGACGCTGGCCACCTTCTATCCCCTCGGCAATCGCTAGGCGCCACGGCCCCACCAAAACCGGAGCCTGAAACGAACAAGGCCCGCTTTTCAGCGGGCCCGGTGCGTTGTTTTATCTGATGAAAGAGTGGCGCGAGAGACGGGACTTGAACCCGCGACCCCCGGCGTGACAGGCC
>DAINBM010000262.1:0-4285 GCA_036732965.1 Caulobacteraceae bacterium
CCGCCAGGCGGGCGGCGGGGATGCGCCCGGCAGCCACCTCGTCCGGCAGCTTGAGGAACCAGGTCTCCTTGTCGATCTGCTCGCCGCTCTCCTGGTCGAGGCCGTGGACGGCGTCCTGCACCCCGTGCACCGCGCCCCAGTCGGACATGACCCAGCCCGCATAGCCCCAGTCCTGCTTCAGCACCTTGTTGAGCAGGAAGTCCGAGCCGCAGGCCGGCTGGCCGTTCAGGAAGTTGTAGCTGCACATGACCGAGCCGGGCTGGCCGCGCTCGATGGCGATCTCGAAGGCCAGGAGATCGGATTCCCGCAGGGCCGCCTCGTCGATCACCGCGTTGATCGTGTGCCGCTGGGTCTCCTGGTCATTGAGGGCATAGTGCTTGACGGTGGAGACCACGTGCTGGGCCTGGGTGCCGCGGATGGCCTCCCCGTCCAGCGTCCCTGCCAGCAGCGGATCCTCCCCCAGATATTCGAAGTTGCGGCCGTTCCGCGGCTCCCGCGTCAGGTTCACGCCGCCGCCCAGCAATACATTGAAGCCCTTGGCCCAGGCTTCCGCCCCAACCATGGCACCGTTGGCATAGGCCACCTCGGGATTGAAGCTGGCTGCCGTGGCGAGGCCGGAGGGCAGGATGGTGGACCGCTCCCCCTTGCGCAGGTCCGCCGGGTTGGCGACGCCCAGGCTGGCATCGGTCTCGTACCATTCGGGCAGGCCCAGCCGCGGAATGGGCGGATAATAGCCGGCGCTGATCAGCACGTCCTTGGGCAGCTTCACACTGCGGCCCAGCGGAATGGCCATCGGCCCGTGCAGCCAGCTCAGACGTTCGGCATCCGTCATGGCCGCATCTGCCAGCCGCGCGCGCTCCTCCGGCGACCGGTGAGGGTCGAGCCAGGGCGCGTCCGCGGCCGCCGCCTGGGCGAGGGGGACGGCTATCAGGACGGACAGCGCACACGCGGCGGTGCGCGGAGAGGATCGACGGGACATGGACGCTTCCTGCAGGTGTGTTTTCCGCAGGTTAGGGACCGGCGGCGGCGGCCTCAAGGGTGTTGTCGGGTTTGCATCCTTCGAGACGCCCCTGCGGGGCGGCTCGGGATGACGAAGGTCGAAGATCACGAACCGTCGTCATCCCGAGGAGAGCCGGAACGGCCCGTCTCGAAGGACGCACGGCCTCAGCCGCCGATCTTGTCCTGGGTGCGCAGCTCGAAGTCGCTGGCGTCGTGGCGCTCCAGCAGCTGGTTCGCCGGTTCGCCCCAGCCCACATTGACCTTGCGGCCGCGAATCACCGCCGGGCGCTGGTTGATCTGGTCGGCCCAGCGGCGAACGTTCGTGTACTCGTGCACCGACAGGAACTCGGCCGCCCCGTAGAGCAGGCCCTTGGCCATGGCTCCGTACCAGGGGAACACGGCCATGTCGGCGATGGTGTAGGTGTCGCCGGCCAGATATTCGCGGGTGGCCAGATGGGTATCCAGAACGTGCATCTGGCGCTTCACCTCCATGGCATAGCGGTCGATGGCGTACTCGATCTTCACGGGCGCATAGGCATAGAAGTGGCCGAAGCCGCCGCCGAGGAAGGGCGCGCTGCCCATCTGCCAGAACAGCCAGGACAGGGTTTCCGCCCGGGCGGCCGGGTCCGTCGGCAGGAATTCCCCGAATTTCTCCGCCAGATGGACCAGCATGGCCCCGGACTCGAAGATCCGGATCGGCACCGGGCCGCTGCGGTCCATGAGGGCGGGGATCTTGGAGTTGGGATTGACCTCGACGAAGCCGCTGCCGAACTGGTCACCATTGCTGATGATCACCATCCAGGCGTCGTATTCCGCCCCGGTGTGACCGAGTTCGAGCAGCTCCTCGAACAGGATCGTGACCTTCACCCCGTTGGGGGTGCCCAGGGAATAGAGCTGGAACGGATGCTTGCCCACCGGCAGCACCTTCTCGTGGGTCGCGCCGGAGATCGGCCGGTTGATGGCGGCGAAGCGGCCGCCGTTTTCCTTGTTCCAGACCCAGACGGCCGGGGGCGTGTAGTCGGTGGTATCAGCCATGTGTCGAGCTCCTGCCGCGTCGCGCGGTCCGTAAGCGCCCGGTCGGCGCCGCGTCGACTGGCAGGATAGCCGCCCGACCGCCGGGGCGCCAGACGCATGGACGGCAGCCTGCCCTTCTGGTCCGCGGGGTTTGCTGTCATGCTGCGGAGAACGGGAACGGAGACCAGACACATCATGGCGCAGACCATCTTCATCACCGGGGCCTCGACCGGGCTTGGCCGGGCGACGGCCCTGCTGTTCGCCGCCCGCGGCTGGACCGTGATCGCCACCATGCGCAACCCGGACAAGGAGGCCGAACTGGCCGCGGTGCCGGGCATCACGCTGCTGCCGCTCGACGTGACCAACCCGTCCCAGATCACCGCGGCGGCCGAGGCGGCGCTGGCGCTCGGCCCGGTGGATGTGCTGTTCAACAATGCGGGCTATGGCCTGGCCGGGGCCTTCGAGGGGGCGACGGACGACCAGCTGGTGCGCCAGCTGGACACCAATCTGCTCGGCGTGATGCGGGTGACCCAGGCCTTCCTCCCGGCGTTGCGGGCCCAGGGCAAGGGTGTGATCCTCACCACCACCTCCATCGGCGGTCTGGTCGCCTTCCCGTTCAACTCGGTCTATCACGCCACCAAGTGGGGCCTCGAGGGCTGGAGCGAGAGCCTGGCCTTCGAGATGGAGCCCTTCGGCGTCCGGGTGAAGACCGTGGCCCCCGGCGGCATCAGCACGGACTTCGCGTCCCGCTCCCTCGTCTTCACCCCGCACCCGGCCTACATGGAGGCCATCACCCGGACCATGGCCGCCTTCTCCAATCCGGAGCGGCGGGCCAATGGCTCCACGGCAGAGCAGATCGCCGAAGGGGTGTGGGAGGCGGTCCATGATGACAGCCCCCGGGTCACCCATGTCGCCGGGGCCGACGCCAGGGCCACCTACGGCCAGCGGCTGTCGGCGGGGGTCGAGGCCTTCCGCGCCGGGATCCGCCAGATGTTCCTCGGAGGTTAGGCCGCGGTTGGGGGCGTCCAGGCGGCGATGGTCGTGCGGTGCAGCAGCCGGTCGTGGCCATCATAGCCCCCCGTGGCGGCGTGCAGCACCGAGCGGTTGTCCCACATGACCAGCATGTCCTTTGACCAGATGTGCCGGTACTGGAACGCCTCGCGCCCCTGCCAATGGTAGAGCTCCAGCAGCAGGGGGCGCGCCTCCGCGTCGTCCATGCCCTCGATCCCGACGATATATCCGAGGCAGCCGAACAGCGCCTCCCGTCCGGTCTCCGGATGGGCCTGGATCAGCGGATGGGTCTCGGTCTTCAGCGCCGCGTCGGAAGGGCGGATGTCCATGGACCGTCCCGCTCGGTCCTTGTCTCCATAGGCCCCGTCCCGGGCATAGGGCAGCCGGGCGGAGTGGATGGCCCTGCGCCCCTCGATCCGGCCCCTCAGGGTGTCGGGCAGGGCGTCGAGCGCGGCGTGCTGATTGGCGTAGAGGGTATCGCCGCCCACCGGCGGGATGGTGATCCCGTAGAGGCAGGTCCCCGCGGGGGGGTGGGCCTGGAAGCTCCAGTCCGAATGCCAGCTCTCCGCGAAGATGGGCGAGGTCTCGTCCGCCCGCCGCTGCACGGCAATGACATGGCGCCGTCCGGGGATCGGCGCGATGAACGGGTCGTCCCCGAAACCACCGAAGGCCAGGGTGAAGCGCTCCAGGGCGTCATCGTCGAGGCCCTGGTCCGGAAAGGCCAGCACATGATGCTCAAGCCAGGCGGCGCGGATCTCTGCCACGAGATCCGCTGAAAGAGTTCCGGACAGGTCGAGGCCGGTGACGGTCGCGCCGCAGGCCTGGCCGGAGGGGGTGACGCTGATCATGCGGGGCCTCGTGGCGTGGGCCTACTTCGCCGTGTCCATCCAGGCCTCGATGTCGAGGCGCAGCTGGCGGGCGGAGTTGGGCTCGATATAGACCATGTGCCCGGCGGGGTAGTAGCGGTAGGTGATGTTCTTCTGCCGGTCGCCGTCCACGGCCATGTGCCGCAGGTCGTACTCCGCCCCGAAGAACGGCGTGGCCATGTCGTAGTAGCCGGCGATGTTGAGCAGCTTCAGTCGCGGATTGCGGCGCAGCGCCGCGGCCAGGTCCACCGAGGTGTCGGCGCTGATCTGGCTGCCCTGGCCCTCGACCCGGTGCTTCCAGTTCCAGCCGTCCCCCTCCTGGGCCGCATAGTTGTTCGGCCGGTAGGTGAGGTTCGTCTCATAGCCCAGATCGCGGAACAGATAGTCGTTGATGG
>DAINBM010000263.1:0-4274 GCA_036732965.1 Caulobacteraceae bacterium
GGCCATGGTGGGCAGGGTGACGATGTAGGGCTCCTCGGTCCCCGGGTTGAACTGGGGGGCGTCGGCCCACAGGTCGAAGTTCAGCGTGGCGGACAGCAGGATCACCCCGTTCAGCTCGATCTCGTTGCGACCGAGCATGGCTGTCATGACCGCGGCGCGGGGCGTGCCATAGCTTTCCCCGAACAGGTACTTGGGCGAGTTCCACCGATCGTACTTCGACAGGAAGCCCTTCACGAACTCGGTGAAGGCATGGGCGTCGGCGTCGATACCCAGAAACGCCTTCTCCTTGTCCGCGCCGGCAATCCGGCTGAATCCCGTGGCCGGGGCATCGATGAAGACGAGATCGCTCGCATCGAGGAGGGAGTAGGCGTTGTTCACTACACGGTAAGGGGCCGCGGGCGTGTGCGCGGCGTCCGCGG
The DNA here is from genome assembly GCA_036732965.1 of Caulobacteraceae bacterium. Classification (GTDB taxonomy): domain Bacteria; phylum Pseudomonadota; class Alphaproteobacteria; order Caulobacterales; family Caulobacteraceae; genus CAIMFV01. The sequence continues at coordinate 420 of DAINBM010000263.1, forward strand.
TGACGACGCGGCGGGGTCCGAAGGCCCCCATGTGCAGCCAGAGGCTGGCCGAGCCCGGTCCGCCATTGAACAGGAAGGTGATCGGCCGGCCGGCATCCGGTGCGCCGTTGCGGAAATAGGCGGTGTAGAACATGGCCGCCTCGGCCATCTGGTCGCCGCCCTTGGCCGGTTCGTCGCGGACGGCGGCATCGTCCCAGCCCCTCGGATGGACGACCAGGGTGCCGGCGACCGCGCGGTAGCCGATGGACCGGCCGCCCACCTCCACCGTGCCTTCGGTCGTCACGGCCTCGGGATGAAACAGGGAGGCGGGACCGGGGGCCGGAGATGGGGTCGGTGATCCGGCGGCCGGGGGAGGAACGCCATCGGACATCCGGCTCGGCGCGCCGTGCGCCGCGGAGGCCATCAACAGGGCTGCGAGACACAGCCCCCTCGCACGCGTTCGACCCATGACCCACCCCGTCCGGTATTGACTGAAGACGTGCCATTAGCGGGCGGTTCGCGGAGCACATCAAATGATTTCGCGGTCCGCCGCCCGGAGGGAGTCCGTTGCGGTGAGACGGGAAGGGGGCGTGGCCGGATCTGGGGTGGGCACGGATTTGAGGACATGCGATCAACGCGTGGGGCGCGGTCCTCGGCCCTTGCGCCGGGACCGGCACGCCCGACCGGGTCACCCCCGGATCTGTGCCTCGAACAGGAGATGACCCCATGCCCCCGACCCTGTTCGCGCCGCTGCTCGGCCGCGTATCCGGTGCCAGCGCCGCCGCCTGGGACGTGGGCGATCTCGCCACGCGCCAGCTGGCGGAGGGGCGGGACATCATCCATCTGGGGGTGGGCGATCCGGACATGGACATCGCCCCGGTCGTGCTGGAGGCCACGACCCGGGCACTGGCCGCCGGCCGGACCCATTATTCCCCCCTGGGCGGAGAGCCGGTCCTGAGGGACGCGATTGCCCGCCATGCCACAGGCCTCTACCGGGTGGAGGTCGCGCCGTCCGAGGTCGCCGTCTGCTCCGGGGCCCAGGGTGCCCTGTTCTCGGTGTTCCAGCTCATTGCCGGCCCCGGTGACGAGGTGATCGTGCTCAGCCCCTTCTATGCCACCTATCCGGCCGTGGTCACCGCCGGTGGCGCCAAGATGGTCGCGGTGGAGTTGCTGGCCGAGCAGGACTTCCACCTGGACATTGCGAGGGTCGAGGCCGCGATCACCCCCCGCACCCGGGCGATCCTGATCAACTCTCCCAGCAATCCGACGGGCCGGGTTCTGACGCCAGCCGAGATCGATGCCGTCGTCACCGTGGCCCGGTCGCGGGATCTGTGGCTAGTGTCCGACGAGGTCTACTGGTCCTTGTGCTATGACTCCCCGCACATCTCGCCCTTCAGTCAGCGGCGGGAGGGCGACCGGATCGTGGTGATCAACAGTGTCTCCAAGTCGCATGCGATGCCGGGCTTCCGCATCGGCTGGATGATCGGACCGCAGGACCTGATCGCCGCCGTCACGATCCTTGCCCAGTCCGTGCATTTCGGCATCAACCCGTTTGCCCAGGATGCGGCAGCCGTGGCCCTGGCGGATCCCACCATCCCCGATGGCGTGCGGGCGGTCTTCCGCGAGCGGCGGGACGCTCTGGTCGCGGCCCTGCAGGCGATCGACGGTCTGCGGTTCTCCGCGCCCGAGGGGGGCATGTTCCTGCTGGTGGACGTCTCGGCGACAGGCCTGGCCGGGGGCGATTTCGCGGCGGGCCTTCTCGAGGCACAGGGCGTGGCCACGGTCCCGGGCTTCGGCTTCGGCGAGGCCGTGGCGCACATGATCCGGATCGGTTTCCTGCCGCCGCCCCAGCGCCTGGGCGAGGCGGCGGTCCGCATCGAGGCGTTCGTCCGCGGCCTGCGTCGCAAGGCCTGACCCGGATTGCCGAGGCTCTAGCCGCCGGGCTTCAGGGCCTCCGCGGCCTTGTTCAGGTCCGGCGCATTGGGCGAGTTCATGGCCACGCCGGACTGCTGGCCAGCCCGCAGCGCCTCGGCGGCCCCTTCATGGGCCATGATCTTGCTCATCACCGCCTGACCGGCGCGATCGAACCATTCGCGATTGTCGATCACATACTGGCGGGAGGTGCGATAGCCCTCGAGCAGCCCCTGGATCTCGGGGATCACGTAGCGGGCCACCAGGTCCCAGCTGCGCAGGGTGTTCTCGCGGTTGGCCCAGTCATGGGCGAAGCCCAGCACCACGCCGAACCCGCCGGACGACGCGTGCAGCCGGCGGATGGCGGCCACCAGGTCGTCCGGCGTACCGATTACGGCAGCCGCGGCGTCGCCCATGGAGGTTTCCTCCACCGCCTGCTCGGGGCTCGAGAACAGGGCCGTCCCCGGCCGCATCAGCGTGCCCACCTGATATTCGTTGTGCCACTGCATCAGGCCCCGGGCCGCCTGGGCGCGGGCCTCCTCGCGGGTCTCGGCGATGTGCCAGCTCATCAGCACCCGCCAGTTCCTGCGATCGACGGTCTGACCGGATGCGGCGGCCGCCTGCTCGGCAAAGCCCCACTGGGTGGGCAGGGCGGCCAGCCCCGCGTCGGAATTGGAGCCGATGGACAGGACCCCCAGCCCATATTTGCCCGCCAGCGTCATGCCCGACGGGCTGATGGACGAGGCGGTGACGATGGGCAGCTCCTCCTGCAGCGGGAACAGCTGCAACCGGGCGTCCTGCAGGGTGAACCAGTTGCTGTGGTGGGTGACCCGCTCGCCCGCGAACAGGCGCTTCAGCACGCCGATGGCTTCGTCCTGCCGGTCGCGCTGGGTCATGGGATCGATGCCCAGCATGTGCGCGTCGGAGGGCAGCGCCCCCGGCCCGGTGCCGAAGATCACCCGCCCGCCGGTCATGTGGTCGAGCTGCACGATCCGCTGGGCGAGGGTGAAGGGGTGGTGATAGGGCAGTGACACCACCCCCGTGCCCAGACGGATGCGGCGCGTGTGTTCCCCCGCCGCCGCGAGGAACAGCTCGGGCGAGGCGATGGTCTCCCAACCGGTGGAGTGGTGCTCGCCGACCCAGAACTCGTCATAGCCTAGGGCATCGAGGTGCGCCGCGAGCTTGATGTCGTTGCGCATCTGCAGGGTCGGATGCTCGCCGATGGGGTGATGGGGCGCGAGAAAGGCGCCGAACTTCATGCGGGACAATCGGGTTTCCTCACGCGCTTGGTCTGCTTCTGCCGGATCATCGGCCATCCGCGGTGACGCTGGCAAGGGATGCGCCTTGCGCCCCGCTCGCTAGCCGACCTGGACGGCCAGGCGGACCGCCTGGTCGATGGCCCGCTTGGCATCGAGCTCCGACGCCTCGAAGGCCCCGCCGATCAGCTCGGCCTCGAGGCCTTCCCGCTTCAGCGCCTCGTAGAGGTCCCGCCGGGGCAGCTGGCCTGCGCAGATGATCACCGTGTCTACCTCGAACAGGCGCTGTTCGCCGTTCACCCGGGCATGCAGGCCCGCGTCGTCGATCCGCAGGTATTCGACGCCATTGATCATCCGCACACCCCGGCGCTGCAGGGTCAGCTTGTGCGTCCATCCGGTGGTCTTGCCGAGGCCGCGGCCGACGGGGTCGGTCTTGCGCTGCATCAGCGTGACCTCGCGGCCCGACGTGGCCACTTCCGGCGTCACGCCGGTCACGCCCCCCCGGGGATGGTTGGCGAAGTCGATGCCCCACTCCTTCGCGAAGACGTCCACATCCATCGAGGCTGACGTCCCCGCATGGGTGATGAGTTCGGCCACGTCGAAGCCGATCCCGCCAGCGCCCATGATGGCGACGCGCTGGCCGACCTCGCGCCGGCCCATGATGACGTCGATATAGCTGACGGCCTTGGGGTGATCGATGCCGTCCAGG
>DAINBM010000264.1:0-4269 GCA_036732965.1 Caulobacteraceae bacterium
GCCCTGCACAGCGTCATCGCCATCAACCCGAAGGCCCTCGACCAGGCCCGGGCGGTGGACGCCGCGCGCAAGGCGGGCAAGACACTCGGCCCGCTGGCCGGTGTGCCGGTGCTGCTGAAGGACAATATCGAGACGGCGGACCCGATGGCCACGACCGCGGGGTCGCTGGCCCTGAAGGACAACATCACCGGCCGGGACGCACCCGTGGCGGCGCGCCTGCGGGCGGCGGGCGCCGTCATCCTGGGCAAGACCAACCTGTCGGAATGGGCCAATATCCGCTCCAGCCACTCCATCAGCGGCTGGTCCGGGGTCGGTGGTCTGGTGAAGAACCCCTACGCCCTCGATCGCAACACCTGCGGCTCGTCCTCCGGGACCGGCGCGGCGATTGCCGCCAGCCTCGCGGCCGTGGGGGTCGGCACGGAGACGGACGGCTCCATCACCTGTCCCTCGTCCCTCACCGGCCTGGTCGGTCTGAAACCCACGGTGGGGCTGGTCTCCCGGACCCACATCGTGCCGATCAGTCACAGCCAGGACACCGCGGGGCCCATGGCCCGCTCCGTCGCCGATGCGGCCCTCTTGCTCAACGCCATGGCCGGGTCCGATCCGGCGGACCCCGCCACCGCCCCGGCCGATGCCCGGCGCACGGACTATGTGGCCGCCCTCACCGGTGCCACCCTCAAGGGCAAGCGGCTGGGCGTGCTGACCTACGCCGCGGAGCTGCAGCCGGAGGAGGACGCCCTGTTCCGCCAGACGGTGGAGCGGCTGAAGGCGGCTGGGGCCGAGATCGTCGAGATTACCGATTTCCGCCCGGCCCGGGAGGTGGGAGAGGCCGAGGACCGGGTCCTGACCACGGAACTCAAGGCGGACCTGAACGCCTATCTCGCCACCACCCCGGCCGCGGTGAAGACCCGGACCCTCACCGACCTGATCGCCTTCAATCGCGCCACGCCGCGGGAACTCGGCCTGTTCGGCCAGGACTATTTCGAGCGGGCGGACAAGGCCAGGGGCCTGGACGACCCGGCCTATCTCAGGGCCCGGGCCATGTCGCAGAAGGCCATGGGGCCGGACGGGATCGATGCCCTGCTGGCCAGGGACCATCTCGATGCCCTGATCGCCCCGAGCTACGGCCCGGCCTGGCGGACCGACATTGTCGGCGGGGACCATGACAACGGCGCGGTCTCGAGCCTCGCCGCCGTGTCGGGCTATCCGCACCTGACCGTGCCCATGGGTCTGGTCCGGAGCCTGCCGGTGGCGATCTCCTTCATCGGCCCGGCCTGGAGCGAGGCCCGCTTGCTGGCCCTGGGGGCGGCCTTCGAGGCCCTGACCCAGGCCCGCCGCCCGCCCACCTATGCGCCCTCCGTGGAAACCGGTCCGGACGCGGCCCTGCTGGCCCCTATCCCCTGAACCCGTCCTTGGCTGCGCGGACCAGGCCGAAGGCCTCCGCGTCGCTGGAAAACGTCCCCAGAGCTGCGGCCAGCAGGGGGGCCCGCAGGAACGGATTGGTGGCCTTCTCCAGACCGATGGAGGTCGGCACGGTGGGCCGTCCCTCCGCCCGGGCGGCAAACACCGCCGCGCACCGGGCGGCCACCTGAGGATCGGTGTCCACGCTCAGGGCAAAGCGGGCGTTGGAGGCGGTGTATTCATGGGCGCAATAGACCTGCGTGTCGTCCGGCAGGGCCGTCAGCCGGGCAAGGCTCGTCCACATGTCCTGGGCCGTGCCCTCGAACAGTCGGCCGCAGCCGAGGGCGAACAGGGTGTCGCCCACGAACACCGCCCGGGCGGACGGGGCATAGAAGCTCACATGCCCGTTGGTATGGCCGTTGGTCTGGAGCACCTGCAGGCGGGTTTCACCGAGCGCGACCTCGTCGCCCTCCGCCACGGGCCGGTCCAGGGGCGCGATGCGGGTGACTTCCGGCGGACCGACGATCTCGGCCCCCGTGGCGTCCTTGATCGCCTGGTTGCCCCCGGCATGGTCCGGATGCCAGTGGGTGTTCAGAACGAGGGCGAGACGCCAGCCCAGCCGGTCGGCCTCCGCGAGGATGGCCGCTGCATCGGGCGTGTCCACCGTGGCGGCCAGACCGGTGGCCTGGTCGCGGATCAGGATGCCGTAATTGTCCGCGAGGCAGGGAAACAGGTGAATATCGAGACCCATGGCGGCGCGCTCCGGTTTATGCTGTCACTTCGGCATATAGGCGCTCCAGGGCGGGATTGGCGAGACCATGCGACGGGATGTGCTGGAACTGCGGGCCTTCTATGCCACGCCGCTGGGACGGGCGGTGCGGGCCATGGTCATGCGCCAGCTGGTGGCGGCCTGGGGGGATGCCGCGGGTCTGGATGTCCTTGGCCTTGGATATGCGACCCCCTTCCTCGATCCGTTCCGGCTCCGGGCCCGGCGGGTGGTGGCGGGCATGCCCGAGGGCCAGGGGGTGGAGACCTGGCCGGCCCAGGCGCCCAACCTTGCCTGCCTCACCGCCGAGGAGGCCCTGCCCTTCCCCGGGGCCCTGTTCGACCGGGTGCTGGTGGTGCACGGTCTGGAGGAGGCCCCGGTCATGGATGTGCTGCTGGCGGAGGTGCACCGGGTCCTGGCCCCTTCCGGCCGGGTCATCCTGGCCGTCGTCAACCGCAGCGGCCTTTGGGCGGGGGCGGAACAGACCCCGTTCGGCCACGGCCGGCCCTTCACCCGCAGCCAGCTGGAGCTTGCCGTGGTTGAGGCCGAGCTGTCCCCCACCGCCTGGTCCCGGGCCCTCTATGCCCCCCCCTGGCCGGTCCTGGCCCCCTATGCCGAACTGATCGAGCAGACCGTGGCCCTGCTGGCCCCCCCCGTCTCCGGTCTGATCCTGATGGAGGCCGTGAAGCAGACCTTTGCGGTCAAGCCGCGCCAGGCCGGGCGGCGGGTGGGGGTGGCACCGCTGCGGCCCGCAGTGGCAGCACCGGTCGTTCGTCTGGAGCCGGAGCAATAAGTCCCGCAAAACCGTCCATCCCGAGACGTCCGGGCCTTGGAATGACCAGAATTCTTCGCCATAGCTAACGCGGGCGACCCCGCCTGACTGCCCGCGTCGGTGCGGCCTGAGGCCTGGCGGCCCGGGGGGTGGGGACCCACATGTCCGGGGATTAGGAGACGTCATTGCGATGAAGCTGATCAGCGCCATCATCAAGCCGAGCCGCCTCGATGCGGTTCTTGACGCGGTGACCGAAGCCGGTGCCTCCGGCGTCACGGTCACCGAGGTCCGGGGCTATGGCCGCCAGCGGGGCAAGACCGAGGTCTATCGCGGGGCCGAATACGCCGTGAAGCTGCTGCCCAAGGTGAAGCTCGAGATTGCCGTACCGACCGACGTGGTGACCAAGGTGGTGGACGCCATCGCCGCCTCCGCCAATACCGGCAAGATCGGCGATGGCAAGGTGTTCGTCACCGATCTGGAACAGGCGCTGCGCATCCGCACCGGTGAGCGGGACGCCGCGGCGATCGCCAGCTGACCCGCCTCCGCGCCTGCGCGTGCGTCGCCCTCCTGGCGGCGGCCCTGACGGGCTGCGTCGCCGGGCCCGTGGGCAATCCGCGCCCGCCCGAACCGGTCCGGGCGGTGGAGCTGAACCGCTACCTGGGTCGGTGGTACGAACTGGCCCGCTACGACATGGCCTTCGAGCGGGGCTGCGAGGCGGTGACGGCGGACTACAGTCTGCGCCCCGACGGCCTGATCAAGGTGGTGAACAGCTGCCACAAGGGGGCCGAGGACGGCCCGCTGGCAGTGGCCGTCGGTCGCGCAAAGCGGGTGGGCGATCCCCTCGGCGCGCGGCTGAAGGTCAGCTTCTTCGGCCCGTTCTACGCGGACTACTGGGTGCTCGATCACGCCCCGGACTATGCCTGGTCCATCGTGGGCGAGGGATCCGGCCGCTATCTGTGGATCCTGTCCCGGGACCCTGACCCGCCTGCTGCCGTCCGCGATGACCTGATCCGCCGGGTGAGGGACATGGGCTATGACACGAAGATGCTGCGGGTGACCCGACAGAAATAGGATGCAAGGCCCTTGAAAGCCGAACAAAGGCGGAACAATCTCGATTGATGAGCGAGATTGTCCTCACCGCCGCCCCGGCCCGGCCGGAGGTGACCAGTGCCGTCACCCGGGGGACGGCGCGCCTCCTGCTGGCGCTCGACTGGCCGCCGCTGCTGGAGGTGGGCCTGCCCAATGGCCGCCGGGCGGACCTGATGGCGGTCTCCCGCAAGGGGGAATTGATCATCGTCGAGGTGAAGTCGGGGCCCGAGGACTTCCGGAC
>DAINBM010000265.1:0-3356 GCA_036732965.1 Caulobacteraceae bacterium
CTGATCTGGGGAATGACGCCGGAGGACAGCACGTTCTCCATGAAGATATCCGCATAGCCGGCCAGGCTGTCCACGCCTTCCTGGATGCGGGCCCCGCCGGCATCGAACAGGCCGATCACCGGGGCCCCGACCTTGGCGGCCATGCGCTGGACCTTGACGATCTTGGCCGCATGCGCCCCCGAGAGCGAGCCCCCGAACACCGTGAAATCCTTGGAGAACACATAGACCGTGCGGCCGTTGATCGTGCCCCAGCCCGTGACGACGCCGTCGCCGGGAACCTTCTGGTCGGCCATGCCGAACTCATGGGCCCGGTGCTCGACGAACATGTCGAACTCCTCGAAGCTGCCCTCATCCAGCAGCAGATCGATCCGCTCCCGGGCGGTCAGCTTGCCCTTGGCGTGTTGTGCGGCGATGCGGCGCTCGCCGCCGCCCAGCTTCGCCTGAGCGCGACGACGGGCCAGTTCATCGAGGATATGCTGCACGCGGGTCTCCCGAACCTGTCACTGAATCATTGTGTTAGAAGAGCGCCCGGGCCCTGACAAGCGGTGACGGTGCGTCAGGTATCCGTGGAACCGTTCCTGCGCAGGGCGGCAAACCAGCGGCCGAGCATGGCCGCATCGGCGGTCATTGCCTCACGGCGCCGCTCGGCCTCCTCGTCCAGGCCCCAGCGACGGGCCTGGAAGACTTCGTCGAAGCGGGAGATCTCGAAGGCGTCCACGGCGGAAAGATCCCCCAGACGCACCGCGAAGGCCAGGATCGCCGAGCCGAACAGGGCGGCCCCATAGGCCAACCCGGCCAGGGTGAAGTCGTCGGCCGCCCGGGCCAGCGCGCGCAGCCTGTCGAGAGCCTCCGGGGGCTGCGGCCGGTGGATCACGCCGTGAACCGGGATCAGGGAGACTCCGAGCCGTCGATCCGCCCAGTCGATCCAGGGTTGCCAGACGGCCGCCTCGGCCTCGGCCAGATCAGCCGGGCTGGCAGCCCGGTAGCAGAGAACGTCTGACCCGCCGAAACTGGCCATCTCCTCGACGAGGGCATCCCGCACCAGGGACACCCGATCAATGGCGGTAAACGCCAGACGGACAGCCGGCATGCGCCCGGTGTCGATCTCGTGCGTCTGGGCGTCCCACTCCTCCGCCAGCAGGCGCGCCAGCGCCTCCGTCGGGGCCACAAGGGGGGCCTTCTCCGGCGATTTCGGCAAGCGACCGTCCAGACGCGGGGCATAGCCTCCCGCCGCCGGTGCCACATCCACGGAGCGGTAGAACCGCCGGGGCTTTGTCAGAGACGGTTCATCTTGACCTGTCATAACGGAACCCGGACCTGGAACGCTGCTCTCGCCGGATCATCGGCTGGCGGCGGTTCTACAGGAAGTCGTCGGCCACGTCGCCAGGAGTTGGACCATGCGGAAGGGATGTTCATGAGCCTTTCCTCCCGAGAGACATCGGCCGCCCTGGCCGTTACCCGGTTCGGCCTGGGCGCACGACCCGGCGAGATCGCAAGGGTCACCTCCGATCCCCAGGGCTGGCTGAGGGCTCAGATCCAACCCGGGTCCGTACCTGTGCCGCTGAACCCCGTCGGACTGCCCTTTCCCGACAGCCAGGCGCGCCTGATGGACTTTGCCACCTTCAAGGCCGTGGAAAAGGCCGCAGGGGCGGACCCGGAGCGTCGCCGGACCGCCGGCCAGACTTTTCGTCAGGGCATCGCCGCGGAACTTCTGGGTCGGACCAGCATTGCCACGACCACGGATGCGCCGTTCGCCGAGCGCTGGGCCCTGTTCTGGAGCAACCATTTCACGGTGAGCTCGCGCAAGAACCAGGAACTGGACGCCCTGGCCGCCAGTTTCGAGCGGGAAGCCATCCGTCCCCATGTCTTCGGGCGCTTCGAGACCTTGCTGATCGCCTCCTGTCGCCATCCGGCGATGATCCTCTATCTGGACCAGCAGAGCTCCATCGGGCCCAACAGCAAGGCGGGTCTGCGGCGGACGGCCGGTCTGAACGAGAACCTGGCCCGGGAGATCCTCGAGCTGCACACGCTGGGCGTGACGGCCGGCTACAGCCAGGCCGACGTGACCGAGTTCGCCCGGGTGCTGACCGGCTGGTCCGTCGGTCGGCGGGAGCAACCGGGGGAAGCGGCAGGGGCCTTCGTGTATCGGCCAAATCTGCACGAGCCCGGGGGGCGGACCGTGTTCGGTCACGCCTACGCACCCGGCGAGGAGGATCAGGCCTTGCGGGTGCTGATCGATCTGGCCGCCAGCGGCAAGACCGCCGTCCATCTGGCCACCAAGCTGGCGATTCACTTCGTGTCGGACACGCCCGATCCCCGTCTGGTGCGCCGCCTGGCGGAGGCGTACCACGACAGCCGGGGTGATCTCGCCGTCGTCGCCCGCACCCTGATCGAGGCCCCCGAGGCCTGGGCCGAGCCTGCGGCCAAGATCAAGACGCCCTACGAGCTTCTGGTCTCGGCCTACCGGGCCGTCGACCAGTCTCCGCGGGACTACGGCCGGGAAGTCAACGGACCGCTGAACCTCCTGGGCCAGCGTCCCCTCGCCGCCCCGCAGCCCAATGGCTGGAGCGATCGGGCCACGGACTGGGCCGCACCCGACGCCATGGTGAAGCGCCTGCAGTGGGCCCAGGGCTTCGCCGCCAGCTACGCCAACCAGATGGATCCCGTCCAGCTGGCGACCGACGCCCTGGGTGCCCGGCTCCGCCCTCTCACCCTGGCCACCCTTCAGCGGGCCGAAAGCCGCAAGGAAGCCCTCGCCGTGCTCTTGATGTCTCCGGAGTTCCAACGCCGATGACCCATGCCCCCTCCCGCCGCGACGCCCTGCGCCAGACCCTGGGACTGGGTGTCGGGCTCGGTCTCAGCGTCAGCTTCCTCGGCACGGCAGCCACGGCCGCAGACCGCCGCTCGCCCAAGCTGGTCGTCATCATCTGCCGTGGCGCAATGGACGGCCTGTCGGTGTCGCCGCCTGTCCGGGATCCGGCCTATCTCGACCTCCGCGGGACGATCGCCATAAGCCCGGACAAGGCCCTGCCTCTCGACACCGACTTCGGACTGCATCCGAAGCTGGTCAACATCCAGCGCCTGGCCCTGGCCGGACAGGCCCGGATCGCCCCGGCCGTGGCCTGGCCGCTCCATATCCGCTCGCACTTCGAGGCCCAGGACCTGCTCGAGACCGGGGCCGACAAGCTCTATGGGGTGCAGACCGGATGGCTGAACCGCACGGTCCAGGCTCTGAGCGCGGACCGGGCCGCCCGGGCCACCTGTGATGGCCTTTGGCACCTGGGGGCCCTCCAGGACCTCTGCACGGTCCAGTACCCGGAAGAGGGGGGTGAGACGGTCGGCATGGCCTTGGGGGG
>DAINBM010000265.1:3366-4269 GCA_036732965.1 Caulobacteraceae bacterium
CCCCCCTGATCCTGCAGGGCCCCGCGGCGTACGACACCTGGTCACCGGGGGCACAGTTCAATCCGGGCGGGTCGCGCCTCGCGGGCATTCTTCAGGACCTCTACCAGCCCGATCCGCTCCTCGGCCCCGCCTTCGCCGCCGGACTGGCCGTGGAACACGAGGCCATGGCCCTGAATGCCAATGCCCCGGCGCTCAAGGCCAATGATGCAAGGGACTTTGCCACGGCGGCGGCACGTTTCCTGTCCGCGCCCGGAGGGCCGGCCATCGCCGTGATCAGCCTCGACGGCTTCGACACCCATGCCAATCAGGGGGCCGCCGACGGCCAGCTGGCCAACCGCCTTGCCAATCTCGACGACGTGGTGGCGGGCCTGGAGAAGGGGCTGGGTACGGATTGGGCCCAGACCGCCGTTGTCGTGGCCACGGAGTTCGGGCGCACCGCTCATGTGAATGGAACCGGCGGGACCGACCACGGCACGGCCTCGACCCTGATCGTGGCCGGCGGTGCGATCAAGGCGGGCGGCATCCTTGGCGACTGGCCGGGCCTGGGTCAGGGGCAGTTGTTCGAGAACCGGGACACGGCCCCGACGCTGGACATGCGCCGCGTGTTCAAGACCCTCATCGTCGAGCATCTCGGCGTCGATCGCCGCCTCGCGGACAGCCAGGTGTTCCCCGACAGCCGGGAGGCACCTCTGATCAGCGGACTGGTCTGAGCCGTCAGCCCCGGCGGGACGGATTGCCGCTCACCCTGCGAGCGTCCGGGTCCCGGCGAGGGCGCGACCGAACGCGTGCACGATTTCGCCGAGCTCGGGGAATGTGTCGCAGATCCGGTCGGCACCCGCGTCCGTGATCTCGTCCCGGGTGTGGAACCCCCAGGTCACGCCGACCGATTGGACGTCCGCCGCC
>DAINBM010000266.1:0-4250 GCA_036732965.1 Caulobacteraceae bacterium
CCCATTGCAGACCCTTCCTCGCGGAAGGCAGCGGGTCGGCGGAACAGGGCATGGCGACCATGAGCGCGGCGGCCAACACCACTGCCCAATGGGCCGCCACCCCCGTCCACCGGCGCAACGCGCCCATTCCGATCTCCCAAGCCTTCCACGACCCGCCTTGCCGCGCGGAGCCTTCAGAAGTTCCGCCGGCCACTCCGTGTCAAGCCGTGTCGCGTGGATGACGAACCCTGGCCCGATGTGAAGCCGTTAATTCGTCGCACATTTGCTTGAATTACGATAACTGGACAGCCTGCTGAAAGGCCCCGACACCGACGGGCCGCCGATCTCCGGACGATTGAACGTTGACCTATCCCGCCGTCATCTTCTGGTGCCTTGCCGTGTGGGCAATGTGGTCCCGCGGTCCGGCGATCTATTACCTGTTCTTCGGCAGCTGGTCGTTCGAGATGCTGTCACTGCTGCCCACCGGGGATACCAGCTTCGCCATCACCCCGGGGTGGGTCTGCGCGGTCCTGCTCATCATCCGGGCGTTCAACCTCGCGGGACCGGGATCGACGGCACGGATCCTGTCCAGTCCGAAGGCGTTCCTGCCCCTGGCCGCCAGCGCGGCGTACGGGACGGTGACCGCGATCCTGATGCCCAACATATTCCGTAATGAAATTCCGGTATTTCCCGTTCGGGTGGCCGTTATTCTGAAAACGCCGTCAATGTTGATGCCCACAGGCGCGAATATCAGCCAATCCGTCTACTATATCATCAGCGTATTATTGATATATGCGACCTACGTCATCTGCCGAATGCCGTCCCAGAGGCGACCGTTCTTCAAGGCTCTCATATTCGGATCCATCATGGCCATCACCACCGGCATCGTGGACAGTGTCACCGGTGCCGCACACCTCGGGGCGCTGCTCGCCCCGTTCCGGACCGCGAGCTACGCCCTGATCGATGGCGCGGAAATGCTCGGTGTGAGACGGATCATCGGCCTGACTCCGGAGGCTTCGGCCTATGCCTCACTGGTCTTCGGCTTCGCCGTCATCACGGCCATGGTTCCGGAACGGACCGGATACTTCGAACCCATGAACTGGCGGCGGCCACTCCTGTCCCTGGCCTTGATCGGGATGACGCTGGCCTCGACCTCATCCAGCGGCATTGTCAGCGTCATGGGCCTGTGCGCAGTCATCGGGTGCTGGGCGTCAATCGGTGCCATCCGCGGTCGCCCCGGTGCGATCGGCACCCTGTTCGTCGGCTTGCTGCTGGTGACGGCAATGCTGGGGGCCATCCTGTTCCTGCCGGAGGTCTCCGGCTTCGTCGGCCGCATGTTCGAGACGCTGGTGCTGAAGAAGAACCTGTCCGATTCCTACATCGAGCGGTCGACCTGGAACCAGGTGTCCTTCGATGCCTTCTTCCGCAGCTTCGGCCTCGGCGTGGGTCTCGGATCCGCACGCGCGTCCAGCTACATCCCGATGGTGCTCAGTAACCTCGGCCTGCCCGGCACCGTCTGTGTGCTGGTGTTCTTCGCCCAGATCCTGCTGGCACGCCCCGCCGACCGCGCCGACGCCGACCTCGCGACAAGCCTGAAGTTCGCCGCACCGGCAGGCCTGCTTCCCCTCGTGCTCGCGGGCACCTCGCCCAACTTCGGCCTCGCCAATGCGGTCCTCTATGGTGCCTTGGTCGCCGTGCTGTGGCCCGATCTCGGGGCACAGCGATGGTCCCGCACGCTGTCGCGGACCATCCGGCCGTCGGGCGATATGCCGGCCGTTAACAGTACCCCAAGGGAAATGGCATAACCGTCCGGTTCCTACGACCTTCACGAATAGAAAGATCTTCTCACGTTGGCGCAGGACATCAGACAAAAGGCCGCCGAGGGCGTGGTTTTTCTGATCCTGCAAAGCGTTGTTTCACGCCTTGCGATCCTCGGAAGCCAGATCGCCCTCGGCTATCTGCTCAGCCCGAAGGCCTTCGGAGTCAGTGGCATCGCCCAGATGATCATCACGGTCGCCTGGACGATGATCGGCTTCGGCGTCGACTCCGTCTACATCCAGCGCAACACCAAGATGGCGTACTGGGAGACCTCCGCCTTTCTGGTGACGGTCGGACAGGGCGTGCTCGCCGGCGTGCTGCTGATTGCTGCAGCGCCCATCTGTGCAGCCGTGTTTCGGACCCCGGAACTGACCTTCGTGATGGTTCTGGTCGGCCTCAGCATGCCTGTCGTCGCAAGTTCCGTCGTGCCCGGTGCCAAGATCTATGCCGATCTCCAGTTCAAATGGAACGCCGCCTACAACGTCGTCGAACTGCTGGCGACCCAGGCGCTGATCGTTGCCTTCGCCCTTCTGAAGCTTGGAAGCTATGCGTTCTTCCTGCCGATCCCGATCATGTTCACCGTCCGCGCCATCGTTTACTGGCTCCGGGCCCCCGTCGACCTCAAGGGCCGTTTCCGGCCGATCCAGACGGTGATCCTGCTGCGCCGGGGCGGACTACTGTTCATATCCCGTCTGGCCATGACCCTTGTGGACCAGGGTGACTATCTTGTTCTGGGCCTGTTTGCGTCATCTCAGGCCGTCGGCTTCTACTTCTTTGCCTTTCGCCTGGCGGCCATGCCCATCCGGGTGATCGCCACCAGCCTGCAGGGGGTTCTGTTCTCCGTCCTGTCCAGGCTCAATGACGATCCGCCCCGGCAGATTTCCGCGGCCCTCCGCTCCGCGGAAATCCTGTCATATGTCTCGACACCGATCTGCATCATCCAGATTGCCGTCGCCCCGGCGGTGTTCCATCTGATCTTCGGCCACAAGTGGGATCCGTCGATCCTGCTGTTCCAGGTGCTCTCGGTGGGCCTTCCCGCCGAGGCCATCGCGTCGGTGGCGAGGGCCCAGCTCTCGGCGGCGGGGGAATTCCATCGCCTGCTCCGATACAGCGCGATCAATGCCGCTGTCTTTTTCGTCATGGTCGCGATCGGAGCCCTCGCCCAGCAGGCGCTGGGGGTTGCGATCGCCGTGTCGGCCTTCTTCGCCATTGTCCAGACGGTGCTCTTCTTCCGGGTGTTTCCGCCCGAGACGAACCACCTGCGCCATCTGAGCCGGATCTTTGTCTGGCCGTTGGTGATGTCCGGCATGGCCGCAGGTCTCGGGGCGCTCGGAGGGAACGCACTGGCGGGAGACGCACTGCCGATCGTGCAGACCCTGGTCATCGGCACCATTTCGTCGGGCCTGTTCCTGCTGATGGTCTGGCAGTTCCAGCGGAGGGTGTTCGACGAGGTGTTGGGCATTGCAGCGACCATGGTGCAGCGAACCACGCCCACGCGCACCGCGATCGCCGGGGGGACGGGCCAATGACAACCCGATCAGTCATCATCAACGGGAAATATCTGTCCTCGGGCATGACCGGCGTGCATCGCGTCGCCACGGAACTGGTGAACGGGATCGACCGGCTGATGTCGGAAGCCCCGGCGAGCGGCCGGCCGAGCGTCCGCATCGTCGCGCCCGGCTCCGCTCGAAGCCGACCCGACCTCACAACCCTCCCGGTGTCCTTGGAGGGTCACCTCACCTGGCAGTTCTGGGAACAGTTCGAGCTGCCCCTGCTGGCCCGGGATGCCGTGCTCGTCGGCCTCTGCAACCTCGCCCCCCTCGCCCACCCCCGGGCGATCACCATGATCCACGACGCGCAGGTGTTCCTGTCGCCCGGGTCCTACAGTCCGGCCTTTCGCCACTGGTATCAGTTCGCGCTGCCGCGGATCGGCCGCCGCGCCCTGCGGATCCTGACGGTCTCGGAGTATTCGAAGGCCCAGCTGGTGCGCTTCGGCGTGGCCGACGCCGAGCGGATCGAGGTGATCCACAACGGCTCCGACCACATCCTGCGCACGCCCGCCGATCCGGATGTGGTCACCCGCCTCGGGCTGACGCCGGGGACCTTCGTCGTCGCCCTCGCCAACACCCAGGCCCACAAGAACATCAAGATCCTGTTCGAGGCCGCACGCCGCGCCGCCATGTCCGGGATTCGCCTGGTGCTGGTGGGCGGGGCCACGGGTCAGGACTTCCTCGACATCGGTGCAACGCCGCCCCCCGACACGCTCTTCGCGGGCAAGGTCAGCGATGCCGAGCTCCGCGGCCTGCTGGAGGCGGCCGGGTGCCTGGCGTTTCCCTCGACCACCGAAGGCTTCGGCCTGCCCCCCCTGGAGGCCATGCAGCTCGGATGTCCCGTCGTCGTCGCGCCGGAGGGGGCCCTTCCCGAAGCCTGCGGCGATGCGGCACTCTATGCCG
>DAINBM010000267.1:0-2047 GCA_036732965.1 Caulobacteraceae bacterium
TTCCGAGCCGGGCGCCGGTTCCGACCTCGCCAACCTCAAGACCAAGGCCGAGCGGGACGGTGACTTCTACATCGTCAACGGCCAGAAGACCTGGACCACCATGGCCCAGCATGCCGACTGGGGCTTCTTCCTGGTCCGCACCGACCCCACCGCCAAGATCCAGGAAGGCATTTCCTTCCTGCTGATCGACATGAAGTCGCCGGGCGTCACCGTCCGTCCGATCATCACGCTCGGCGGCGAGCACGAGGTGAACGAGGTCTGGCTCGAGAACGTGCGGGTGCCGGTGGAAAACCGCATCTTCCAGGAGAACAAGGGCTGGACCTGCGCCAAGTTCCTGCTGGCCCACGAGCGGACCGGCATTGCCGGCGTCGCCCGTTCCAAGCGCGGCATCGACCGGATCAAGTCCATGGCCCGGACCGAGTCGGAGGACGGCACGCCGCTCATCCGTGACAGCTTCTTCAAGCGCAAGATCGCGGAGCTCGAGATCGACCTGACCTCGCTGGAATATACCGAGCTGCGCACGCTGGCGTCGGAAAGTGCCGGCAAGGGCCCGGGTCCGGAAAGCTCCTTGCTCAAGATCAAGGGCACCGAAATCCAGCAGCGTATCACCGAGCTGGCGCTGGAGGCGGCGGGTCATTACGGCATGCCGTTCTTCCGCGGGTTCCCGGAGGACGGTGCCAACCTGCCCATCGGGCCGGACGCCGCCCACCGCACGGCCCCGACCTATTTCAACGTGCGCAAGACCTCGATCTATGGTGGCTCCAACGAGATCCAGCGTAATATCATCTCGAAGATGGTGCTGGGCCTCTAGTCCACCCCATTGATCTGCCATTGACACGACGCCGGCGCAGGAACGACGCCGGCGTCGTCCTCACAAGAACACGCCGAGAGGAACCCCATGGACTTCAACTTCACCGACGAACAGAACATGCTCCGCGATACGGTCGCGAAGTTCGTGCAGAACCAGTACGACTGGGACACCCGCCGGGCGATCGTGAAGTCGGCCGCGGGCTGGCGTCCTGACCTGTGGAAGGTGATGGCGGAGGAACTCGGCATCCTCGGCGCCCCCTTCTCCGAGGATCTGGGCGGTCTGGGCGGCGGGGCCGTCGACAACATGATCGTCATGGAAGAGTTCGGCAAAGGCCTGGTGATCGAGCCCTATCTGGGCACGGTCGTCATCGCCGGCGGTTTCCTGAAGCACGGCGGCGGAGCCCAGTCCGCGGACCTGATCGGCTCCATCATCAGCGGTGAAGCGACCTTCGCCTTCGCCTATGCCGAGCCGCAGGGGCGCTACAACCTGGCCGACCTGACCACCACGGCCAAGGCGGACGGTGCGGGCTATGTGCTGAACGGCCGCAAGGCAGTCGTCGTCGGTGCCCCCTGGGCCAGCCACCTGATCGTCACGGCCCGGACCTCGGGCGGCCAGCGGGATGCCCAGGGCATCACCGTGTTCGTGGTGCCCACGGATGCCGCCGGCGTCACCCGTCGCGACTATCCCACCGTGGACGGCCTGCGCGCCTCGGAAATCCAGTTCGACAACGTGAAGGTCGGCGCTGACGCCGTCATCGGCACCGTGGACAACGGCCTGCCCCTGATCGAGCGGGTCACCGACGAGGCCATCGCCGCCCTGGGTGCCGAAGCCGTGGGGGCCATGCGCACCGCCCACACCATGACCATCGAATACGCCCGCCAGCGCAAGCAGTTCGGCGTGCCGATCTCCAGCTTCCAGGTCCTGCAGCACCGCATGGTCGACATGTTCATGCATGTGGAGCAGTCCGTCTCCATGACCTACATGGCGACCCTGAAGCTCGACGAGAGCGATGACGAGCGCAAGAAGGCCGCCTCCGCCGCCAAGGTGCAGATCGGCAAGGCCTGCAAGTTCGTCGGCCAGAGCGCCATCCAGATCCACGGCGGCATGGGCATGACCGACGAACTGGCGGTCGGCCACTACTTCAAGCGCTGCACCATGATCGAGGGGCTGTTCGGCTCGGTGGACCACCACCTGCGCCGCTACGAGACCCTGAGCCTGGGCGAAGCGGCCTGATCC
>DAINBM010000267.1:2147-4247 GCA_036732965.1 Caulobacteraceae bacterium
GGACCACCACCTGCGCCGCTACGAGACCCTGAGCCTGGGCGAAGCGGCCTGATCCATCGTCTGCCGATGTGACGAACCCACGGGAATGACGGTCAGCCGCCGTCATTCCCGTTTTCGTTTGCACGGCCCCGCACGGACCGTCCCGCCCCTTGTCGGGATTGCCGGATGACGACACTGTGACCCAAGAGGCAACTCACGGGCAGGAACCCGAAGGGACGATCATGAAATCCATCTTGTTCGCGCTGGGCATCGGCCTGGCGCTCGGAGGCACCGCCATGGCCGACCCCACGAAGGTCCTGACCCCGGAGCGGGTCTTCGCCAGCCCGGACCTGAGCGGCCCCGTGGCCCGGGGCGTGCAACTCTCCCCCGACGGCAAGCTGGTGACGTTCCTGAAGTCCAAGCCCGGCGACCAGACGGCGCTGGACCTGTGGGCCGCCCCCACCACCGGCGACGGTCCGGCCCACGTGCTGGTGGACGCCAGTGCCCTGGAGGCCCAGGCCGGTGCCCTGACCGAGGCGGAACTGGCCCGGCGGGAGCGGCGGCGGATCTATGAACACGGCGTCGTCGAGTACAGCTGGGACCAGCAGGGGGCGCACATCCTGGTGCCTGTGTCTGGCGAACTCTACATCGCCGATGTGAAGACCGGTGCCGTGACCCGGCGGATCGCCCGCGGGGCCGACGGCGGCGACGCCATCGATGCCCGCTTCTCGCCGAAGGGCGGCTATCTCAGCTTTGTCCGCAATGGCGTGCTGAACATCGCCCCTGTCGGCACCGGCGACATCCGGGCCGTCTCCCCCGCCGCCCATGACCCGATCAGCTACGGCGTGGCGGAGTTCGTGGCGCAGGAGGAGATGGGTCGCGATACCGGCTACTGGTGGAGCCCCAATGACGACGCCCTGGCCTATACCCGGGTGGACGAGAGCCCGGTGGACATCGTCCCCCGCGTGGACATCGGGGCCGAGGGCGCCACCATCGTCAACCAGCGCTATCCCAAGGCCGGACGCCCCAATGCGGTGGTCGACCTGTTCGTGCAGTCCCTCGCCGGCGGCGCGCCGGTGCCGGTGGACCTCGGCCCCTCCCGGGACATCTATCTGGCCCGGGTGGACTGGTCGAAGGACGGCAGGACCCTCTATGTGCAGCGGGAAAGCCGCGATCAGCAGACCCTGGACCTGATCGCGGTCGATCCCGCGACGGGCAAGGGCCGGATCATCCTGACCGAGCACCAGACCCCCTGGATCAACCTGAACTCCGACTTCACCCCGCTGAAGGACGGCGGCTTCCTGTGGTCGTCGGAGCGCACGGGCTATCGTCACCTCTACCTCTACAACGCGGCCGGTACCCTGGTCCGGGCCGTGACCTCGGGCGACTTCCCGCTGGCGGGGCACGAGCGCGACGGGGCCATTGCCGGTCTCGACGAGGCTCGCGGGCTTCTCTACGTCACCGCCTCGAAGGACACGGCCACGGAGCGGCAGCTCTATGTCACCGACTTCCGCAAGGGCGGCCCCCTGACCCCCGTCACCACCGGCCATGGCTGGTGGACCATCTCCATGGGCAAGGCCGCCAACGCCTTTGTCGGCAGCTATTCCAGCTATGACACCCCGCCGCGCACCGGCCTCTACGGGGCCGATGGCAAGCTGCGCCGCTGGATCGTGGAGAACCGGCTCGATGCCAGCCACCCCTACTTCCCCTATGCCGCCAACCTGCCGAAGCCGGAATTCGGCCAACTGACGGCGGAGGACGGGCAGAAGCTGGACTATGTGCTGATCAAGCCCATCGGCTTCGACCCGAAGAAGTCCTACCCCGCGATCGTCGAGGTCTATGGCGGTCCCGGCGTGCAATCGGTGACCAAGGGCTGGCGCTCTCCGCAGGAGCGGCTCTATCTCGAGGCTGGCTATGTGCTCTTCCAGCTGGATAACCGGGGGGCCTCCAATCGCGGCCTGACGTTCGAGGGGGCCATCTCCCGCCGCATGGGTCAGCCCGAGGTGCGTGACCAGCTGGTGGGCCTCGCCTTCCTCAAGTCCCAGCCCTATGTGGATCCGGCCCGGGTGGGGGTCACCGGCTGGTCCTATGGCGGCTACATGACCCTGCGGCTGCTGACCG
>DAINBM010000268.1:0-4232 GCA_036732965.1 Caulobacteraceae bacterium
ACTGTGATAGAACCTTCGTCATCCTGAGGAGGGCGTAGCCCGTCTCGAAGGACGCACCCCCCTCACGCGGCGCGCAGGCGCTCCAGCACCAGGGGATGGATGTCGGTATTGGCCGCGAGGATGGTGGTGCTCTCGCTGCGATAGGGCTCGCCGTCGGCGGTGGTGACCTTGCCGCCGGCCTCGAGGATCATCAGGGCCCCCGCCGCCATGTCCCAGGGCTTCAGGTCCCGCTCCCAGAAGCCGTCGAAGCGGCCGGCGGCCACATAGGCGAGGTCCAGCGCCGCGGAGCCGAAGCGCCGCACGCCGGCCACCCGCTGGGTGATCTGGTGCAGCTCCTTCAGGAACTGGCCGTGGCCGGGCTTGCCGAGGAACGGGATGCCGGTGGCCAGCACGCTCTCGTCCAGATGCCGACGGGCCGCCACCCGCGGGCGCTTCTCGTTGTTCAGGAAGGCACCCTTGCCCTTTTCCGCCCAGAAGATCTCGTTCGTGGCAGGGTTGTGGATCACGCCGGCCACCAGTTCTCCCTCTCGCTCCAGGGCGACGGAGATGCAGTAGTGGGGAATGGCGTGCAGGAAGTTGGTGGTGCCGTCCAGGGGATCGATGATCCAGCGGTGGGACTTGTCGGTGCCCTCCACCGCGCCGCGCTCCTCGGCCAGGAAGCCGTAGCCGGGGCGCAGGCGGCCGAGCTCCTCCACCAGCACCTGCTCGGCCTTGGTGTCGGCGGCGCTGACGAAGTCGGCGGGACCCTTCTTCGAGACCTGCAGCTCCGCCACCTCGCCGAAATCGCGGGCGAGCTTGCGACCCGCCTTGCGGGTGGCGTCGATCATCACCTGGATGAGATTGGAGGCAGTGGCCATGGGGCGGTCGGTCCAGCGCGGGCAGAACGGGGAGCCGCGGAACCTAGTGCCTTGTGGCCGAAAGGCAAAGCGCGAAATCAGCGCGGCAGGGATACCCAGGCGGCACGGGCGGCCGCGACCTGCCCGGCGGTGAGGGGTTCCGGCGTCCCCTGCCCCCACACCGGGCCCGGCCAGCAGGGGTCTCCCTCCCGGCGACCCACCACGTGCCAGTGCAGCTGCGGCGTGACATTGCCGAGATTGGCGATGTTCAGCTTGTCCACGGCCAGGCCCCATGGCGCGGCGACGGCGCGCACCCACCGCCCGGCCAGGGCGATCTCGTCCAGCAACAGGTGCTGGTGGGCCAGCGACAGGTCGGCCAGCTCCACCGCTCCTGCAACCCTTGGGATCAGCACCGCCCAGGGAAACCGTCCGTCATCCTGCAGGCGCAGCTCGCTCATGGCGAGGCGCGTCACGGGATGGGACGTGGCCTCGATCCGCGGGTCCAGCTCGAACTCACCCACGGACCGGCACCGCCGCCCAGTAGTCGAGATCCAGCACCACCTCCGGCGGATAGGCCCCGGATGCGTCCCTGTCCGGGAAGTCATGGCAGGGCCGGTCCCGGGTGGCCACCAGCCGCAGACGAAGGGCCCCCACATCGTCGCGTCCCGGCAGGGGCTGGGCATCCAGCACCTCGCTCCAGGCGAACAGGGTCGCCCCGGCGAAATAGGGGTTCACATGGCGACCGGCATTGATCCCCAGGATCAGTCCCGCATTTTCGAGGCCGTTGAAGCTGAGCGCCCGGGCGGTGGAGATGACCACACCCCCATAGACCAGCCGCCGCCCGGTGGGGTCCTTGGCCCGCTCATACTGGTTGAAGTGCACCTTGGCGGTGTTCTGGTAGAGACGGGTGGCCATCTGGGCCTCGGCCTCCTCCACAACCATGCCGTCCACATGGTCGATCCGCTCGCCCACCGCATAGGCCTGGAAGTCGTGGGGGGATCCGGCAAGGGTGAAGTCATAGGCCGAGAAGTCGAGGCCCTCGGGCAGGACCAGATCCGTCGCCGGCACGAAGGGCGCGGTCTTCGGTGCGGTATCCTCCGGGGCCGGGGAAGCCGGGTCGCGCTTTCGCACCATCACCCAGCGGACATAGCTCAGGACCGGGTCGTCGTTCTGGTTGAACCCGGTGGTCCGGACATAGACGACACCGGTCTTGCCGCTGGAGGTCTCCTTCACCCCCAGCACCCGGGACACGGCGGTCAGGGTATCCCCGGCCCGGACCGGTGCGAGGAAGCGCCCCTCGGCATAGCCCAGATTGGCCACGGCGTTCAGGCTGATGTCCGGAACCGACTTGCCGAACACCAGATGGAACACCAGCATCGGGTCCGCCGGGGTCTGTGTCAGTCCGCAGGCCCGGGCGAATTCCGCCGAGGAAAACAGGGCATGGCGGCCGCCATACAGGGCCTGGGTGAGGGCGAGGTCGCCCTCGGTCACGGTACGCGGGGTGGCGTGGTGCAGGGCCAGACCCGGATGGAAATCCTCGAAATAGCGGCCGGGATTGGTCTTTGCGGACATCTGAGCCCCTGATCTGGTGTTTTGCTCCTGCGCTTTACCCAGAAGAAGGGATTGGCGCCACACTGACAGGGCGCAAATTCGCGGCCGAAGACTGGAAACTTGCCCACAGGCCCGGACGGGGCTAGACCGCCCCCAACTCCATCCACCCGACCCCAATCACCCGACTTCAGGAGACTTCAGATGGCCCGTGCGAAAATCGCCCTGATCGGCGCCGGCATGATCGGCGGCACCCTGGCCCACGTGGCCGCCCGCGAGGCGCTCGGCGACATCATCCTGTTCGACATTGCCGAAGGCACGCCCCAGGGCAAGGCCCTGGACATTGCCGAGGCCACGCCCGTGTTCGGCAAGGACGCCCATCTGAAGGGGGCCAACGCCTATGCCGACATCGCCGGCGCGGATGTGTGCATCGTCACGGCCGGCGTGCCGCGCAAGCCGGGCATGAGCCGCGACGACCTGCTGGGCATCAACCTGAAGGTCATGAAGGCCGTGGGCGAGGGCATCAAGGCCCATGCCCCCAACGCCTTCGTCATCTGCATCACCAACCCGCTGGACGCCATGGTCTGGGCGCTCCGGGAATTCTCGGGCCTGCCGCACGAGAAGGTCGTCGGCATGGCCGGCGTGCTGGACTCGGCGCGCTTCCGCTATTTCCTGGCGGAGAAGACCGGCGTGTCGGTGCAGGACATCCACGCCTGGACCCTGGGCGGCCATGGAGACGACATGGTGCCCATGGTGCGCCACTCCACCATCGGTGGCCTGCCCCTGCCCGCAGCCGTGAAGGCCGGCATGATGACCCAGGCCGAGCTGGACGCCATCGTCGACCGCACCCGCAAGGGCGGCGGCGAGATCGTGGCCCTGCTGAAGACCGGTTCGGCCTTCTACGCCCCCGCGGAAAGCGCCATCGCCATGGCCAAGTCCTACATCAAGAACGAGCGCCGGGTGCTGCCCTGCGCCGTGTTCCTGCGGGGCGAGTACGGCCTCGACGGCCTCTATGTGGGCGTCCCCGCCCTGATCGGCGAAAACGGCGTGGAGAAGGTCATCGAGTTCGAGGTGAATGACGAGGAAAAGGCGATGTTCGCCAAGTCCGTCGCCTCGGTCCAGGGCCTGATCGAGGCCTGCAAGGCCATCGACCCCTCCCTCGCCTGAGCCCGCACCCGGCATCGGGGGCTGGCAAATCCGCGCAGGGACCCTATCTGTGCGCCTTCACCCGCCAACCCTCGAGGCTCCGTGACCGACACCGCCCCCCCCGCCGATGACTTCGTGGCGACCTTCCAGCTGGATGGTGAGCCCGTGCGCGGCCGCATCGTCCGCCTGGGCGCGGTGATCGACGAGATCCTGTCCCGTCACGACTATCCCGAACCGGTGGCCAATCTGCTGGCGGAGGCCTGCAGCCTGGCGGCCCTGGTCGGCTCCAGCCTGAAGTTCGAGGGCCGGCTGATCGTCCAGGCCCAGGGGGACGGGCCGGTGAGCTACGTGGTCGGGGACTTCGACACCTCCGGCGGCCTGCGCGGCTACTGCCAGTTCGATGCCGACCGGGTGGCCCAGGCCAGCTCCGGCTTCATCCGGCCCGGCGCCCGGTCCCTGCTGGGGGAGGGCCTGTTCATCATGACCATCGACCCCACCAACATGAAGGACCGCTATCAGGGGGTCGTGCCCATCGAGGGCGAGACGCTGGCCCTGTGCGCGGAGACCTATTTCGCCCAGTCCGAACAGGCCCCCGCCCGGATCCGGCTGGCGACGGCCGAAGTGACCACCGGGGCAGGCCGGTTCTGGCGCGCCGGCGGGGCGATGATCCAAAACGTGGCGGGCGACGAGACCCGCGGCGAC
>DAINBM010000269.1:0-4229 GCA_036732965.1 Caulobacteraceae bacterium
GAAGGCGCTGGGGGTCCGCTTCGGGTCCTACAGCCTGTTCCTGCCCGCCCTGCTGGAGACCGAGGCCCTGGACTTCACTGCAGCCTTTGCCGAGGTGGACGCCCCGGGCTGGCGACCGGAGCGGACCGGCCTCTCCCGCCCGCCGCCGCAGATGCCGGGGGGGCGGGTCCCCGACCGGATCCTGGCGGCGCTGGGGATGCGTCAGGTGGGCCCGTGGGTGGTGTCGGTGGAGGCGCTGGAACAGCTGGACGCCGCCCTGCGCGCCGAGCCGCCCCAGGCCCAGGGCGTGTCGGCCCCCGACCGGATCGCGGAGGGGCTGGGCTGGCCCGTCACCGCACTGCCGGTGATCCTCAAGGGGCTGGACTATACGGTGGCGCGAAAGGCGTCCGGGGATCGCCCGGCGATCTGGCGTCGTCGCGGGGCTGCGGCCGCGGCCGCACCTGTGGCCCCGCCCCCCAAGGACAGCCCCTTCGCCGCCCTGGCCGCGCTCCGACCCGCCGCGGCAGTGCGCAAGCGCAAGCGGGGGCCGCGTCCTTCGAGACGGGCTTCGTCCGCCTCGGGATGACGGGCGACTCGAAGGACGCAGGCCCCATGACCGACACCGCCCGCATCGATCTGTGGCTGTGGCAGGCGCGGTTCTTCAAGACCCGGGCCCTGGCCGGGGCCTTCGTGTCGGCAGGCCGGGTCCGGCTCGTGCGGAGCGGGGTGGAGAGCCGGCCGGACAAGGCGTCCCGCACGGTGCGTCCCGGCGACCAGCTGGTCTTTGTCCTGGGCACCCGGATCGTGGATATCGAGATCCTCGCCCTGGCCGAACGCCGGGGCCCGGCGACGGAGGCGCGGACCCTCTATGCGCCGCTGTCCGGGGAGGGCTGAGCCGCGGCCGCCTCCCGCGCCCGCCGGGCCCGGCCCCGGGCCTGGGCACGGCGGACATAGAGGAAGGTCGTGAGGATCAGAAGCCCCATGAAGCCATAGCCTGCGATGGGTCCATAGATCAGGTAGTCGTGCACGGACAGGTGCAGCACCAGCCAGACCGCCACCCCGGCCTCGAGGATCAGGCCGACACCCCAGACGAGGGTCAGGGTGCGCATGACCGCCTTGAACCGGTGGTCCTCGGCCCGGGCCTCGAACGCCGCGAGGGCGTCGGCCTGTTGCGGGTCCCGCTTCATGCTGGCCCGGGACAGTTCGTAGATCAGCGGCCGGCCGACGAGGACCGAGGCCAGGAAGACCGTCCCGATGATGGCCGTGACCAGCTTCTCCCGCAGCTGCAGGACATGCGCCGACCCGCCGCCCAGGTACAGCAAGAGGGACAGGACGATGCCCAGCAGCGCCAGCAGGGAGATGGCGTCGAGCCGCCGGTGGCGGATGAACTCGATCAGGCTCCAGGCCAGGGGGGGCGCCGACGAGGCGATCAGGGCCCCCACCTCCCCTAGCCGGGCCACGGTCTGGTCGTAGACCACGATCGGGACCACCACGTTGACCGCGATCTCCACCGCGATGGGCAGGGCCCGCTGCAGGGCTGTCGATGATCTAGGGAGTGTGTCCGCCATGGTCCCGCAATCCGTTCCGTATCGCGATCGACACCCTAGATGCCATCATCCGGTGCGTCAGCTTAACGATTGGACAGGTGGCACGAGGCGGAGCAGGGCCAGGACGCCAAGGCCCGCGACTCCTTCGTGATCCTCTGAGGTCAGGCCCAGCACGGGGCGTGATCCCAGGACCGCGGCGACGGCGGCATGGGCCGGGTGCGGATGGGGGGCCGCCAGCCGCAGGCCGGCGGTGGCGTCCGGGTGGATCCGGTGCGCGATCAGGGCCGCGGCGGCGGCGGCCATGCCGTCGGCCAGTACCGGCACGCCGGAGGCCCGGGCCGCGAGGATGGCACCGGTGAGCGCCGCCAGCTCCCGCCCGCCCAGTTCCGCCAGCCAGTCCAGCGGACCGTCCGGTCCGGCGGCCTGCGCCCGGGCGAGGGCCTGGCGGGTCCAGTCCTGATCCACAGGGGCCGAGAGGTCTGCGGCCTCGCCTCCGGTGAGGGCGGCGATGAGGGCGGCGGCGGCGGGCACCGACCCGGGGGCGAGGTCCCCCAGGATCAGCAGGTCCGGCTCCTTGGCCAGCACCTCCATGCCAAAGGCCATGGTGGCGGCCACTTCGCGCAGGGACAGGGCCCGGGCGTGGGCCGCGTCCCGCACCGGCTTGTCGAGGGCGAGGTCGAACACGTCCACCCCGGCCCCCAGGCTGCGGCCGATGCGGTTCACCGCCCCGCCCCCCTGGGCCAGATGCTCGAGGCGGGCGCGGGCCTGTGCCGGACCGTCCGGGGTGGCGGCATGGCTGGCGGCGTACAGGCCGACAATGGTACGGCCGACCCGGGGACTGCCCCGCCAGCCGGCGATCCAGGCGGCGAGGTCGGCCAGGCCGTCGGACCCGTCCAGGCCAGCCCCCTCCAGGCCGACCCGGGCGGCGTCGGCCGCGGCGGCGTCAGGGGTGGGAGCGGCGTCGATCAGCGCGCGGAAGTCGGCGGCGATCTCGGCGGAGGTGGGGGGCGCGGCGGGGTGAGGATCGTGGGGCACGCCGGGCGGTTTATCGCAATGTGGCCCCGG
The DNA here is from genome assembly GCA_036732965.1 of Caulobacteraceae bacterium. Taxonomy (GTDB): domain Bacteria; phylum Pseudomonadota; class Alphaproteobacteria; order Caulobacterales; family Caulobacteraceae; genus CAIMFV01. The sequence goes on from DAINBM010000269.1 coordinate 2,592, forward strand.
AAGGAACGCCGCAAGCCTTGCCGCGGCGATAAAAACGCGTCATTCGCCCTGCATGTCTGCTCCCCTTCCCGCAAAGTCTGCAACCCCGCCCTCGGCCCTGACCGCGGCCGGTCTGGGGCTTGGTCAGACGGCGGCACTGCTCGGCCTTGTGTCCACGGTCGGCCCCCTGGCCATCGACATGTACCTGCCGGCCTTTCCGGCCATGGCCGCGGACCTGCACGCCCCGCCGGCGGAGGTGCAGCTGTCGCTCGTGGTGTTCTTCTGTGCCATGGCGGTGGGGCAGCTGGTCTACGGCCCCCTGTCCGACGCCTTCGGCCGCAAGCGGCCGCTGCAGGTGGGGCTGAGCCTGTTCCTGGTGACCTCGCTCGGCTGCGTGTTCGCGCCGGACATCCGGACCCTGATCGTGCTCCGGGCGCTGCAGGGGCTGGGCGCCTGCTCCGGCATGACCATTGCCCGGGCGGTGGTGCGGGACCAGCATACGGGACCCCAGGCGGCCAAGCTCCTGTCCCTGATGATCCTGGTCTGGGGCGTCTCCCCCCTGTTCGCCCCCCTCGCGGGCAGCCTGGTGCTGCAGGTCGGGGGCTGGCGGCTGATCTTCGCCATCCTGACGGGGCTGGTGGGGCTGACCCTGGCCCTGGTCACCTTCGTGCTGCCCGAGAGCCATCCCGAGCACCGCCGCACCGAGCCCTCCGTCGCCGCCATGGGACAGACCTATCTGCGGCTGGTGCGGGACCGGCGGCTGATGGGCCTGACCTTCTCCAATGCCAGCTGGTCGGGGTCGGTGTTCAGCTATCTCGCCACCTCGTCCTTCGTCTTCGCCCACGAATATCACCTGTCTCCCCTGGCCTATGGGGGCATGTTCGGCATCTGTGCGTCCGGGATGGTGATGAGCTCCCAGACCAACAGCTTCCTGATGCGCCGGCTGGGGGCGGAACGGCAGCTGCGCCTGGTGGGCCTGGCAGCCATGGGCGCGGGCCTGTTCCTGACCACCACGGTGCTGCTCCATGTGGCGAGCCTGCCGGTGATGATGCTGGGCGCGTTCCTGCTGTTTGCGGCCCAGGGGGTCAGCATGACGCCCGCCTCGGTGACGGCGCTGGACCACCAGGGGGACAATGCCGGGGCCGCCGCCGCGCTGATGGGCGCCCTGCAGCTGGCCACGGGCTCGGCGATCAGCGGGCTGGTCTCGGCCCTGTTCGCCCCCCAGGCGGTGGTGCTGGTCGGCACCCAGCTGGCCTGCGTGACCTTCGGGGCCGTGGCCTGCCGCGTGGCCTTCTGGCGGCGGCGCTGAGCCGCGCCCTGCGGAGCGGGTGCCCGTACCGCCCCGACCCGTGGGCTGCTATCCGTTGAACAGGAAGTGCATCACGTCGCCGTCCTTGACCACATAGGTCTTGCCTTCGGCGCGCAGCTTGCCCGCGTCCCGGGCCTTGGTCTCTCCCCCCAGGCCGACGAAGTCGTCATAGGCCACGGTCTCGGCGCGGATGAAGCCCTTCTCGAAGTCCGTGTGGATCACCCCGGCCGCCTGTGGGGCTGTGGCCCCCACGGGGATGGTCCAGGCCCGGGCCTCCTTCGGCCCCACGGTGAAGTAGGTCTGCAGGCCGAGCAGCTTGTAGGCCTCGTGGATCAGGCGGTTCAGGCCCG
>DAINBM010000270.1:0-4227 GCA_036732965.1 Caulobacteraceae bacterium
GGAGGTCGGCGGGGTGGCGACGGCCCGGCAGATCCGCCTGCCCGGGGCTGAACTCGAGCTGTGCCAGCGCTACTACCAGGTGACCCCGGCGCTCTACGGCCTGACGGGGACCTGGAGCTCCCCCACCACGGTGGTCATGACGACGCCGCTGCAGCCCCCCATGCGCGCGACGCCCACCTGCCAACCGGTGTCGCCGGGGGCCGTGTCGGTGGACTGCGGAGATGTGGGGGTCTCGACCACCGCCAGCTTCGCCATCTTTGCGAGCCCGACCAATCTGGTCATGCACGCCAACAGCCTGACCCCGCCCCGGACGCCGGGCGGCATGGCCGGCTGCAATACCCAGATGGCCTGCACGGCCGAGCTCTAGGGAGGCGTCGGACGGGGACGGCGCGGCCCCGTCCCTTGCGTCACGATTGCCAATCCCGTCTCGCGCGGCTAACTCGCAGATGAGGAACGGTTCGTCCGGATTTGCTTCGGGGGGGCCATGGAGGATCGTGCGCCCATGTTTTCCAAGATTCTGATCGCCAACCGAGGTGAAATCGCGGTCCGCATCATCAAGACGGCCCGCCGTCTCGGGGTGAAGACCGTGGTTGTCTATTCGGAAGCCGACGCGGACAGCCTGGCCGTGGAGATGGCCGACGAGCGCGTGTTCATCGGCCCACCCGCGGCGTCGGAAAGCTATCTGGTGGCGGACAAGATCATCGCCGCGGCGAGGGCCACGGGCGCCGAGGCCATCCATCCCGGGTTCGGCTTCCTGTCGGAGAAGGCATCCTTTGCCCGTCAGTGCGCGGAGGCCGGCATCGTCTTCATCGGTCCGAATCCGCACGCCATCGACGCCATGGGCGACAAGATCGAATCGAAGAAGTTCGCCAATGCGGCCAAGGTCTCCACCGTTCCCGGCTATATCGGCGTGATCGAGGGCATCCCGCATGCCATCCAGATCGCCGAGGAGATCGGCTATCCGGTGATGATGAAGGCGTCTGCGGGCGGCGGCGGCAAGGGCATGCGCATTGCCTGGAACCGCAAGGACGTGGAGGAGGGGTTCCCCGCCGCTCAGTCCGAGGCCCGCAACAGCTTCGGCGATGACCGGGTGTTCATCGAGAAGTTCGTCACCGAGCCCCGGCATATCGAGATCCAGGTGCTCGGCGACAAGCATGGCAATGTCATCTATCTGAACGAGCGGGAATGCTCGATCCAGCGCCGGAACCAGAAGGTGATCGAGGAGGCGCCGTCGCCGTTCCTCGATGAGGCGACCCGCAAGGCCATGGGCGAGCAGGCCGTGGCCCTGTCCCAGGCCGTGCAGTACGACAGCGCCGGGACGGTGGAGTTCATCGTCGACAAGGACCGCAACTTCTACTTCCTCGAGATGAACACGCGCCTCCAGGTGGAGCACCCGGTGACGGAACTGATCACCGGCATCGACCTGGTGGAACAGATGCTGCGTTCGGCCTATGGCGAAAGGCTGGCCATCGCCCAGACGGACGTGGGCATCCGCGGCTGGGCCATCGAGAGCCGCATCTATGCCGAGGACCCGTACCGCAAGTTCCTGCCATCCATCGGCCGGCTGGTGCGCTATTCGCCGCCGGAGGAGGGCGACCACGGCGCTTACATCGTCCGCAACGATGCCGGTGTGCGGGAAGGGGACGAGATCTCCATGTTCTACGACCCGATGATCTCCAAGCTCTGCACCTGGGGCGAGACGCGGGCCGATGCCATCACGGGCATGGCCCGGGCGCTGGAGGACTTCCACATCGAGGGACTGGGCCACAACATCCCCTTCCTGTCGGCGGTCATGGACCAGGCGCGGTTCCAGTCGGGGAAGATCACCACCGGCTACATCGCCGAGGAGTTCCCGGACGGCTTCAAGGGCGCGGAGCTGAACGCGGGGCAGGAAGACCTGTTCGCCGCGGTCGCCGCTTTCGTCCAGCGCCTGCAGTCCACCCGGCATGCGGGCCATGCGGTGCCTCGCTCGGAATGGGTGGTGGTCATCGGCAAGACCTCCCGCCGGGTGCGCCTGGCGTCCCAGGCCGACGCCATGACGGTGACCTTCGAGGACGAGGGGCGGACCGTGACCCTGTCCCATGTGGACTGGCGTCCGGGACTGCCGCTGTTCAAGGCCCGGATCGACGGTGTTCCCTTCTCCGCCCATGTGATGCCGGCTCTCGAGGGGCTGGTGATCCGTCACCGGGCGGCCAGGTCCCGGGTGCTGGTGCTCACTCCCAATTCCGCGGAACTGCATGCCCGGCTGCCGGAGAAGCAGGCCGCCGACACCTCCCGCCTGATCGTGTCCCCCATGCCGGGGCTGGTGGTGTCGATGGACGTCCAGCTGGGCCAGGAGGTCAAGGAGGGTGAGACCGTCGCCGTCATCGAGGCCATGAAGATGCAGAACATCATCCGGGCCGAACGGGACGGGGTGGTGAAGATGGTCGGTGCCAAGGCGGGCGACAGTGTCGCCGCAGACGAGGTGCTGGTGGAATTCGGCTGATCGCGTTCCGGGACGGGGCTCGGGACTGGCGCCGACTCCGTTCGGACCGCTATAGGAGGACGGCGCTGTTCAGCGAGCGGCGCAGGCATGGATGGACCGGGCCACAGACGAGAGGCAAAACGCCATGAATGGCGCACAGATTGACTGGGGCCTGCTGTTTCTGTCCTCCAGCGGACGGATGTCGCGATCTCCGTTCCTCGTGGGGCTGGCCGTGATCATGGCCGTCCTGCTGCTCTACGACAATGCCATGCCGCTGATCCTGCAGGGGTTGACGGCGATCATCGTCTATCCGGCCCTGCTGTTTTCCTCGGCCTGTCTGTTGTCCAAGCGGCTGCACGACCGGGGTCGGTCGGGCTGGTGGGCGGCGCTTGTGCTGCTGGCCTTCGCACTGGTCTGGCCCAACGCCTCGGGGCCGCGGGCCCTGTTCCTGATCGTGGTCATCTGGGCCGTGATCGAGCTCGGGGTCATGCCGGGGGAGGAAGGCAGTAACCGGTTCGGCGCCAATCCCCTGCGTCCCGCACCGCCCGAACCCGCGGCCTGAGGGATCCTGTCGCCTAGATCGGCGGTGGTCCCGGAATCACCGGGCCGAAGATCTGGCGGAAGCCCAGCCTCAGGGCGTCGTCGGCCTCGTCCAGGGTCACCGGATGGCCGAGGTCCACAAGGCTGGTCACCCCATGCTCCTGGATGCCGCAGGGCACGATGCCGGCGAAGTGGTCGAGCTCCGGCTCCACATTCAGGCTGATCCCGTGGAACGAGACCCACTTGCGGATCTTCACGCCGATTGCGGCGATCTTGTCCTCGCGGGCGGGGGCACCGGCCTGCCGCCGCTCCACCCAGACGCCCACGCGCCCGGGGCGGATCTCGCCGCGCACGCCGAACTGGTCGAGGGCGAGGATCACCCAGTCCTCCAGTGCCGTCACGAAGGCATGCACGTCCCGTTTCCGGGCCCGCAGATCGAGCATCACATAGGCCACGCGCTGGCCCGGGCCGTGATAGGTGAACTGGCCCCCGCGACCGGTGAGATGCACGGGGAAGCGCTCCGCCTGCAGCAGGTCCGTGTCGCGAGCCGACACACCGGCCGTGTAGATCGGCGGATGCTCGATCAGCCAGACCAGTTCCTCTGCCTCCCCTGCGGCGATGGCGGCGGCCCGTGCCTCCATGGCGGCGACGGCTTGCGCGTAGTCGATCTGTCCCGGGCTGACCGCCCAGTGCACCGGGCGATCATCCGAGCGCATCAGGCCGTTCGGCGGCGGGGGTGTTAACGATGGATCAAGCATCTTGGACCGAATGTGGGGACGCCAGCCCGTCATGCCAACGGGCCTGAGTCGCTGAGGCTGGCAGTGTGTCAGGTCCGGAAGGCAACGTCCCGTCGTGAGCCAGGTCAACGCCGTCAATGTCGAGATCTCCATCCTGCTGGGACGGAGCATCCTGCCCATGCAGCAGCTGCTGCGGATGGGGCGGGGGGCCGTGATCCCGCTGGACGCCGCGGAGCACGACGAGGTCTGGATCCTGGCCAACAATCATCCCGTCGCCCGCGGGGAAATCCAGATCAATGACGACCGGATCTCGATCTGCGTCACCGGGCCCGCCAACGTCTACGATTTCATGGCCGGCGGCATTCGCTGACGATATCGGCGTTACGCTCTTCACAAGGCATGCGGCGTTTGCTACGCACCCACCCTCTGGCGCGAGCGGTCGTGGCGGAATTGGTAGACGCGCAGCGTTGAGGTCGCTGTGGGGCA
>DAINBM010000271.1:0-4212 GCA_036732965.1 Caulobacteraceae bacterium
CCGCAGCAGCTTGACCTGCATGTCGAGGGGCAGCTCGCCGATCTCGTCGAGGAACAGGGTGCCGCCGCTGGCCTCCTGGAACTTGCCCAGGTGCTTGTCATGGGCGCCGGTGAAGCTGCCCTTCTCGTGGCCGAACAGGATGCTCTCCACGAGGTTGGCGGGCAGGGCCCCGCAGTTCACCGCCACGAAGGGCTTGCCCGCCCGGTCGGAGCTGCCGTGCACGGCCCGGGCGATCATTTCCTTGCCGACCCCGCTTTCCCCGAGGATCAGGACGGGGATGGAGGACCGCGCTGCCCGCTCGCCCAGGGCCTTGACCATGCGCATGGGACCGCTGTCGCCGATCAGGTCCGCAAAGGTCATGGTGCCCGCCTGGCGCTTCTTCAGCCGGTCCACCTCCCCCTTCAGGGAGCCCATCTGCAGGGCATTCTGGATGGAGATGATGATCCGCTCCGGCGAGGCCGGCTTGATGAAGAAGTCCTGGGCCCCTGCCTGCATGGCCTTGACCACCGTGTCCACGCCGCCGGTGGCGGTCAGCACGATCACCGGCATGTCGAGGCCTCGGGCCCGCATGTCCTTCAGCACCTCGATCCCCGGCATGGACGGCATGACGAGATCGAGGATCACCACGTCCGGTGCCAGACCGGCGGCCAGCTGGTCCAGGGCGCTGTCACCCCCGTCGGCCTGGGAGACGGCGAATCCCTCGCGCTCCAGAACCGCCTGGATCAGCCGGCGTTGGGTCGGATCGTCATCGACGACGAGCACGCGCTTGGCCATGAAAAGACACCTCACATCACCGGTGCCCGCTCATTGGCGGACACGCTTGTTTTGCGGGTTTATGCGGGAGGACCCGTGAAGGTTCGGTTTAGGCGACGCAACTTTCTGCGGGGCCGTGTTCTGATCCGGGACGGATTCAGCTAGAGCTGGGACATGATGATCCGCCTCGATCCCCGCCCCTGGATGACGGCACCGGCCACCCGTGCGGTGATCGCGGCCCTGCAGGCGGCGGGTGGGCCGGACGCGGCGCGGTTCGTGGGCGGCTGTGTCCGCGATACGCTGCTGCAGCGGGACGGCCCCGATATCGACATCGACGTCGCCACCCCGCTGCGGCCCGAGGCCGTGGTCACGGCCCTCACCCGGGCGGGGCTGAAGGCGGTGCCCACCGGGATCGAGCACGGCACCGTCACTGCCGTCGCCCATGGCCGACCGGTGGAGATCACCACCCTGCGCCGGGACGTGGTGACCGACGGCCGCCATGCGGTGGTGGCCTTCACGGATGACTGGGCCGAGGACGCGGCCCGGCGGGACTTCCGGCTGAACGCCCTCTATGCCGACCCGGACGGCACCGTGCATGATCCCACCGGCTGTGGCGTGGACGACGCCCGGGCCGGTCGGGTGGTGTTCGTGGGGGACCCGGCCACCCGCATTGCCGAGGACTATCTGCGCATCCTGCGCTTCTTCCGCTTCTTCGCCCATTACGGACAGGGTCCGGCGGATGCCGCCGCCGTGGCCGCCTGCGGGGCTTTGCGGGCGGGTCTGTCGGGTCTCTCCGCCGAGCGGGTGTCGAAGGAACTCCTGAAGCTGCTCGCCGCGCCCGACCCCTGTCCGGCGGTGGCGCTGATGGCGGGGACCGGCGTGCTGGCGGCGCTCCTGCCCGAGGCCGGCGGGCTTGCCCGTCTGGAGGGTCTGGTGGCCCTGGGGGCACACGGAGCCGATCCGGTGCTGCGGCTGGCGGCCCTGCTCGAGGGACCGGTGGGCGAGCCCGTGGCCCGGCGTCTGCGCCTGCCCAACACGGTCCGCGACCGGTTGGCGGCGGCCTGCGTTCCGAACCCGGACATTGCCCCCCACATGACCGAGGCCGCGGTGCGCCGGGCGGTCTGGCGCGACGGATCCCAGGCCTCGGGCGACCGGATGCGGCTGGTCTGGGCCCTGGTGCCATCGCCGGACTGGCCGGCTCGGGTGGCCGTGGCCGATCACTGGGTGCCGCCGGCCTTCCCGGTCACCGGGGACGATGTGGTGGCCGCCGGGGTGACCCCCGGCCCGGCGGTGGGCCGGACGCTGAAGGCGCTGCAGGCGGGGTGGATGCAGGCGGATTTTCAGCCCGACCGCGCCGCCCTGATGGCGCAGCTGCGGGCGCTGGTGGCGGCAGGACCGACCTAGAACTTGCCGTGAGGCAGGCCGTCGCGGCCGGGGCAGCCATGCAGGCCCAGCTCGCACTCCGGCCGGGCGGGCACAGGGAGTGCCCGGGGGCGGCGGTCGTGGGGACGGGGGCGTGCCAGGCTGCCGGGAACCGCGCCGCGGCGGCCTTGTGGCCGGCGGGCAGCAAGGGCTGGTCTACGGGCAGCATAGGCAGAGGATGATGCCGCGGCCGGGGCCATGGGCTGGGCGAGGGCATCGGTCAGGGCCGCAAGGCTGGTGACGGCGGCGAGCGCCATGGCCAGCAGCCCAACCCGGAATGTGCGCGAGGGGGTCATGGTCGGCCGTCTCCCTGTGAGGATCCCCGGGCTGTGAAGAGTCCCGGGGTGGGGTCCGTCAGGGCGTCGGACAAACGACCTGAGGCGGCCCAGATCACGACCGCCTCAGTTAGGTTAACCCAGAATGGTCCGGAGTTCGATGTGGAATCGGGCCTATCGGAACAGGCTCAGGAGGCCCTGCTTGGAGGCGTTGGCGATCGACAGCGCCTGGACGCCCAACTGCTGCTTGGTCTGCAGGGCGGTCAGGGTGGCGCTTTCCTTGGCCACGTCCGCATCCACCAGGTTGCCGACGCCCTGGGTCAGGGTGTCCTGCAGATTGCTGATGAAGTTCAGATGGGTGGTGAGGGCGTTGGAGGCGGTGCCGAGGGAGGCCACGGCACTGTTGACGTTCGTGATCGCGGTGGTCACCGTTCCGAGGTAGGTGCTCGCCGTGGCGGTCGTGGTGAACACCGTGCCCAGCGCACCGAGCTTGGCACCGCCGACCGACAGGTCCTGGGCGACGACGGTCAACACGTTGGTGCCGCCATTGGCATTGGCGAGGGCCGAGATGTTGACCCCGCCCGACTTGATCAGGTTGGTGCCGTTGAAGTCGGCATTGCTGCCGATGCGGGTGATCTGGGCGACCAGGGCGGTCACGTCATTGGCGAGGGCGGTCCGGCTGGTGCTGTCGAGGGAGCTGTCCGACGCGGCCAGGGTCTTGGCCTTGATCTGGTTCAGCAGGTCCGAGATGGTCTGGCCGGCGGAGACCGCCACGTCCACCGTGGACTGGGCCCGCTGCAGGGTCTGCTTCACCGCGTCGAGGGACGTGACCGACGACCGCTCGTTCTGGGCGATGCCCCAGATGGCGCCGTTGTCCTTGGCCGTGGACACCAACAGTCCGGTGGACACCCGGTTCTGCGTGGTCTGCAGCTCCGAAGCCGTGTTGTTCAGGTTCTGCAGCGCGATCATCGCGCCGCTGTTGGTGTTGATGCTGTTCGTCGACATGCGGTCCGGTCCTCTCCTTCAGCCATGATCGCCCGCGAGGGGACGCGAAATGGTCTGGATCTGGATCGGAGAGGAGCAATGACGGTGCCAGAGCCCCATCGATTAAAAATCGTAGTTAAAACAATGTAATTAGATATTGCTCGAACGGACCGCGGTCGGTGCCCGGTTAACCATACCGGGCAGAAACTTCCGGGCTAGGCAAGCCTTGCCCTGCAAGGGGTGGCCCGCACGCCGCGGGCCAGACCGGATCAGGCCGTGACCCGGCGCGGCACCAGCCGCTCGCTCTTCAGGGCGTCCTGGGCACCGGCGAGGCCCGCCTCGGCATATTCGGCGTCCTCGTTCACCTGCCACACATCGAAGGTCCGGGTGCCGGCCAGGATGTTCTCCACCGTCAGCATGGCGGTCATCATGGCATGGTCCTGGTTGTTGTACTTGTGCATGCCGTTGCGGCCGACCAGGTGCAGGGTCGGATAGCGCTGCTCCACCTCCGCCCGCACGGCCTCCACATTGGCCTGGTAGCTGTCGTCATAGACGGGATAGGCCTTGGGCTGGCGCACCACGGACGCGTCGATCACGTCCTCGGCGCGGATCAGGCCGATCTGGTCGATCTCCCGCTTCGCCAGCTCGATCAGCTCCGCATCGGGGGAGGTCCACAGGCCGTCTCCCTCGAAGCAGAAATATTCGAGCCCGAGGCAGGCATAGCCCTCCGGCGCCATTTCCGGCGACCAGGACAGGAAGTTCTGGATGCGCCCGACCT
>DAINBM010000272.1:0-4201 GCA_036732965.1 Caulobacteraceae bacterium
GCCAGGGCCCGCAGTTCCTCCTCAGTATGGGGCAGGAACTCGTGCAGCGGCGGGTCGAGCAGGCGGATGGTCACCGGCAGCCCGGCCATGATGCCGAACAGCTCCACGAAGTCGCTGCGCTGATAGGGCAGGATCTTGGCCAGCGCGGCCCGGCGACCGGCCTCGTCGTCCGCCAGGATCATTTCCCGCACCGCCGCGATCCGGCTGTCGTCGAAGAACATGTGCTCCGTACGGCAAAGGCCGATGCCCTCGGCTCCGAATTCCCGCGCCGTTCGGGCGTCCAGCGGCGTCTCCGCATTGGCCCGGACCTTCATGCGGCGGATCTCGTCGGCCCAGCCCATGAGTTGCGCGAAATCGCCGGACAGCTCCGGACGGACCATGTCGACAGCCCCTTCCAGAACCTCGCCCACGCCGCCGTCGATGGTGATGATCTCGCCGGCCCGGAACGTCCGTCCGCGGGCGCGGAAGGACCCGGCGGCCTCGTCGATCTGGATCTCCCCGGCACCGGACACGCAGGCCCGGCCCATGCCCCGGGCCACCACGGCCGCGTGGCTGGTCATGCCGCCCCGGGCGGTCACAACGCCGGCGGCGGCGTGCATGCCGTGAATGTCCTCGGGGCTCGTCTCCTCACGCACGAGGATCACCTGCTCCCCCAGACCCGCCAGACGCTCGGCCTCGTCGGCGCTGAAGACGATCCGGCCGGTGGCCGCGCCGGGGGACGCCGGCAGGCCGGTGGCGATCACCTGACGCGTGGCCCGGGGATCGATGGTGGGGTGCAGCAACTGGTCGAGCGACGAGGGCTCGACCCGCAGGATCGCCTCCTCCCGGCTGATGACCCCCTCCTCCACCATGGCCGTGGCCACCTTCAGGGCCGCCTTGGCCGTGCGCTTGCCGTTGCGGGTCTGCAGCATGTAGAGCTGGCCCCGCTCCACCGTGAATTCGATGTCCTGCATGTCGCGGTAGTGGCGCTCCAGCCGTTCCACCACGGCCTTGAACTCGGCGAACACCTCCGGCATCGCCTCTTCCATGGACGGATTGGTCTCGCCCATCTCCTCCCGCGCCGCCCGGGTCAGGGCTTGCGGCGTGCGGATGCCCGCCACCACGTCTTCTCCCTGGGCGTTGATGAGGAATTCGCCGTAGAGCCGCGCATCTCCGGTGGAGGGGTTGCGGGTGAAGGCGACGCCGGTGGCCGACGTCTCGCCCATGTTGCCGAACACCATGGACTGCACGTTGACAGCCGTGCCCCAGCTTTCGGGAATGTCGTGCATGCGCCGGTAGAACTTCGCCCGGTCATTCATCCAGCTGGCAAACACCGCGCCGACGGCACCCCACAGCTGGGCGTGGGCGTCCTGCGGGAACGGCTCCCCCCGGGCCTCCTGTACGACGGCCTTGTAGTCAGCCACCACCCGCTCCCAGTCCCCGGCGGTGAGGCCGGTATCCACATGGACATCCAGGCGGTCCTTGTGGTCGTCGAGGATCTCCTCGAACAGGTGGTGATCGAGGCCCAGGACCACGTTCGAGTACATCTGGATGAAGCGACGATAGCTGTCGAAGGCGAAGCGTCGATCCCCCGACAGGGTGGCCAGTCCCTCCACCGTCGCGTCGTTCAGGCCGAGATTGAGGACCGTGTCCATCATCCCGGGCATGGACGCCCGGGCACCGGAGCGGACGGATACCAGCAACGGATTGGCCGGATCGCCAAACGCCTTGCCGGTGATCGCCTCGACCCGTGCCAGACCCGCGGCCACCTGGCCCGCCAGGTCTGCGGGATAGGCCCGCCCATTGGCATAGTAGTGAACGCAGGCTTCCGTGCTGATGGTGAAGCCCGGCGGCACCGGCAGGCCCAGTGCGCTCATCTCGGCCAGATTGGCACCCTTGCCCCCCAGCAGGTTCTTCATCGAGGCGTCTCCATCGGCGGAGCCGCCACCAAAACCATAGACCCAGCGGGTGGGGGTTACGCTCATCTGAACACTCCAGCGCAGGCGGTAGGGAGATCGGCGCGCGCCAACTGCGCTCAGCCGCCGATCAGGGAGAAATCCGCGACAATATGAAAGGTGTCCCGGATTTGGTTGAGCAATTTCAGTCGATTATCGCGAACATTTGAGTCCGGATCATTGACCAGGACCTGTTCGAAGAAGGCGTCGATCGGCTGGCGAAGTTCGCCCAGCGTGGTCATGGCAGAGCCGAACCGCTCCGTTCGAACGGCGGCTTCAACCTGGGGCCCCAGATGGACAAGATTGCCGATCAGTTCGGCTTCCGCAACCGGTGCGCCGGGAAGGACGGCGACCGGCCCCTCCGGCAGCGGGCCCTTCCGGGCCTCGGCCTTGAGGATGTTGGCCGCACGGTTGTAGCCGGCGAGCAGCGCGCCCATGTCCGGATTCGCAAAGTGGTCCGTGAGTGCGTCGATGCGCGCCACCACGCGCACCAGATCGTCGTCCCCGAGGAAGAACACGGCATCCACCAGATCGTGACGCTTGCCCTCGTCCCGAAGCATCACCTTCAGACGGTCGGCGAAGAACGCGGCCAGGTCTTCACGGACGGCCTCGGGGAACAGATCCCTGAGCCCCACCCGGACACGGTTGGTCAGGATCAGCCGGATCACGCCGAGGGCTGCGCGGCGAAGGGCAAAGGGGTCACGGGAGCCCGTCGGCTTCTCGTCGATGGAGAAGAAGCCCGTGAGGGTGTCGATCTTGTCGGCCAGGGCCACCGCGACCGTCACCGGCGCATCCGGCACCGAATCCGCGGGTCCCTGCGGCTTGTAGTGGTCACGGATGGCATCGGCCACAGCGTCCGGTTCCACATCGCGGGCATAGTAGCCGCCCATGATGCCCTGCAGTTCAGGGAACTCGCCCACCATGCCGGTGCCGAGGTCCGCCTTGGCGAGGCGGGCGGCGCGGGCGGTGAGGTCCGGGTCGGCACCCACCAGCGGTGCAATCCGGCGGGCCAGCGCCTCGATCCGTTCGACACGCTGGTACATGGTGCCGAGCTTTGCGTGGAAGGTGACGCCCTTCAGCTTGTCCAGTCGCGTGTCCAGGGGCACCTTCCGGTCCTCGCTCCAGAAGAACCGGGCGTCGCTCAGACGGCCCGACAGGACCTTGGAATTGCCCGCCAGAACCAGCCGCCCCCCATCCTCGGGCGCGATATTGGCGACGGTGACGAAATGCGGGGCCAGACCCGGCTGACCCGGCCGGCGCAAGGCGAAATACTTCTGGTGTGTGCGCATGGAGGTCCGGATCACCTCCGGCGGCAGGCTGAGGAAGGCCGGGTCCATGTCCCCCAGCAGGGGCGTCGGCCATTCGGAGAGGCCCGACAGCTCATCCAGCAGGCCCTCGTCCTCCACCAGTTCCAGCCCCCGGGCAATACACGCCGCGCGCGCGCCGTCGAGGATGCGCTGTTTGCGGTCGGCGACGCTGGCGACCACGAAGTGCGCTTCGAGCTTTTGCCGGTAGTCGGTCGCCGATGTCACCCGGAACGGGGCCGGGTCACCCATGAACCGATGTCCCTCGGTCACGTCGCCACTGACGATCCCGTCGATCTCGAAGGGCACTATGGCCCCGTCCAGCAGGCACAGGATCCGCTGCAGAGGGCGGACCCAGCGAAGGGTGCCGCTCCCCCAGCGCATGGACTTGGGCCACGGAAAGGTGCGGATGATCTTATCGACGAGTTCCGCAACGATTTCCGTAGTCTGCCGTCCTTTTTTCTCGATCACGGCAAACAGGATCCCGTCCCGTTCCACCAACTGCTCGCGGGTCAGGCCAGTCGAACGGAGAAACCCCGCGAGCGCCTGTTCCGGGGCGTTGGCCCGTGGTCCCTTCCGCTCTTCGGAGCGGTCGGGCTGCGCCAGCGGCAGGCCCTTCGCGATGAGGGTCAGACGCCGCGGCCCCGCGAGGGTCTCCAGCTCGGCGAAATCGACGCCCTCGTCCTGCAGCCCGGTGCGGACCAGGCGCGCCAGATCGTCGGCCGCCTGGCGCTGCATGCGCGCCGGGATCTCTTCCGAAAACAGTTCCAGCAGGAGTTCAGCCACGGGCCTGGTCTCCCTGCTCGGCCTCGACCCATTTCTGGGCACACATCTTGGCCAGATCCCGGATGCGGCCGATATAGTTCTGACGCTCCGCCACGGCGATCGCCCCGCGGGCATCCATCAGGTTGAACAGATGGCTGGCCTTCAGGACATGGTCATAGGCTGGCAGGACGACGGGTT
>DAINBM010000273.1:0-4182 GCA_036732965.1 Caulobacteraceae bacterium
CGATTAGCGCGCTCTGCTGGTCCGCCACGTCCGCGGCGATGGGAACGGCGGCCCCGATGGCCCGCGGGTCGCTGATGGCCAGCGGACCCCAGGTGTCGCACAGGGTAGGGAAGATCTCCGGCGACAGGGACTGGAAGGCCATCAGATCGGTGTTCCAGCCGAGGGTCTGCAGGTTCAGATACCCTGTCGGCCAGGCCTGGCTGCGGTCCATCACATGGGCCGTACCGCCGCTGAGCTTCCAGATCAGGAAGGTGTCGATATTGCCGAACGCCATGCGGGCAGGCGGGATGTCCGGGCGGGAGGCCACGAGGCCTTCCAGCTTGGCCGCCGCCTGCTGCGGGGCGAGTGCCGTGCCCGCCTCGCGGTTGAGGGCCCGGGCCCGCTGGATGCCCCGCAGGTCGCTCCACACCACGAGTGGGGTGAGGGGCTCGCCGGTAGTCCGGTCCCACAGCACCGCGCTCGTCCTCTGGGAGGTGATGCCGATGCAGGCCAGGTCCTGGGCGGTGCGGCCGATCCGGGCGAGCGTCCGGCCGATGGCCGTCTGGGCTGCCCGCCAGATGGCGTCGGCATCCTGCTCCACCAGGCCGGGGGCCGGGGCGCGCGTGGCCACCGGCAGGGTGGTCTGGCCGAGCAGCGTGCCGTCCAGACTGAAGACGCAGACCCGCAGATTGGTGGTCCCGGCGTCGATGGCGAGGACGAGGGCCCCCATCAGCGGGTCCCGATCCCCGGACGGTCCGGCACCAGCACCCCCGGGTTCATCACGCCCGCGGGGTCGAGGGCCTCCTTCAGGGTCTGCAGCAGGGTGACGCCGGTGCGTCCCAGTTCCGTCTCCATCCAGTCCCGGCGGACCCGGCCGATGCCGTGGTGATGGGACAGGCTGCCGCCGGCGGCCGCCGTGGCGGCCATGATCCGCTGCCAGGACTCGAAATAGGCGGCCTCCATGTCGGCTTCGGCGTCTGGCCGGATGGCGAAGGTGAAGTACAGGTTCAGGCCGCTGCGATAGACGTGGCTGGAATGGGCGGAGGCGGCCAGACAGCCGGGAATCTCCGCCACCGACGCCGTGGCGGCGTCATAGACGGCCCCGATCCGGTCCCAGGGGGCGGATACCTCCACCGTGTCGGCGACGATGCCGCGATCGAGGATCTGGTCCCAGCCGGGGACGTGATTGCGGTGGCCCAGCCAGTGCCGGACGATGGTGTCCGGCAGGGCTTCCAGCCACATGCGCGCGGCAAGGTCGGACACCGCCGCCGTCTCGGCCGCCACAAGGGCCGCGGGCCCCTCGTGCACCATGATCACCGTGCAGTCCTTCGCATCGGCATGCAGGCGGCCGCTTTCCCGCACGTCGTACTGGCGCATCACCGGCGGACGCCAGCCGGTCTGCACGATCTCCCGCTGGAAGTCGAAGCCCTGCTGCATGGTCCTGGCGGCAAAGGCGGTCACGGCCTGCGCCTCGGCCTGGCGGCGCAGCGACAGGGTCACCCCGGTGATCACCCCCAGCGTCCCCTCGGAGCCCAGCATGATGTGGCGCAGGTCCGGCCCGGCGGCCGCCCGGGGGCCGCGGCCGAGGACCACCAGATCGCCGGAGGGCAGGACCGCCTCCACGGAATAGACGATGTCCTCGATATTGCCGTAGGCGGTGGAGAACTGGCCCGACGCCCGGGTGGCGATCCAGCCGCCCACGGTGGACAGGGCGATGGACTGGGGCCAGTGACCGGTGGTCAGGCCCTGGGCCGCCACGGCCTCCTCCGCCGCCAGACCGTTCATGCCGGCGTCGAAGCTGGCGATCAGGTTCACCGGATCGATGGCGCGGACCTGGTTCAGGGCACCGAGATCCAGCAGCACGGCGTCGGGTCCGGCAATCACGCCCCCCACCACGCCGCTGCCCTGGCCGAAGGGGATCAGCGGGGTGCCCGCCGCCACACACACTCGCACCGTGGCCTGCACATCTGCGACCGAGGCCGGGCGCACCACGCAGGCGGGTTTGGGGGCCCCCCGGCCCTGCCGGTCCCGCAGGTTCGAGACCATCCAGTAGTCGTGCCGACGGGCGGCAAGGGCCTCGTCGGAGGTCAATACGCGGTCGGGCCCCAGGGCCCGGATCAGGTCTTCGGCAACGGTCATGTCGTCTCCATGGCGGCCATCAGCGAGGCCCGACGGGCCACGCAGTCCGCAATCTCTCGGGCGATCTCGGCCTGGGACCAGCCCAGCAGGGGGGCCATGGCCTCGGCGGCGGGGGCCAGCGCCGCCATGCCGCCGTCCGCGTCAAACCAGGCCCTTGCACTGCGGCGAACCCAGTAGTCCTCGAGGGTCACGGCGCCTTCACTGAGGACCGCGTGGCGGGCCTCCACCGCCGGGCCACCCCCGGCGGTCGCCATGTCCGGGGCGTCCGCGCCATAGAGTCCCACCAGCCGGTCGCCATCGGGGCCGCAGGCGGCGCGGGCGGCCGTCACGTCGACATCGCCCCCCTGCAGCGGCGTATCCGCCGTCCGGGACGGGGTGGGGGTGCGTCCCAGGGCCTCCTCGGCCGCGTCCACGATGCGCTCCGCCATGCGGCGATAGGCGGTCAGCTTGCCGCCGGCGATGGACAGGATGCCGCCCGGGCCGGTCCAGACCTCGTCCTTGCGGGAGATCTCCGATGCCGACTTGCCCTCCTGTGCCACCAGCGGACGCAGGCCCGACCAGGCCGAGACCAGATCCTGCGGTCTCAGCGGGGCGATGTCGAAGCGGGCATTGGTGGCGTCGAGCAGATAGCGCACATCCGCCTCCGTGATCTCGGGCCAGTGCTCCGCCGTCGGATGGAAGGTGTCGGTGGTGCCGATATAGGTCACGTCGCCCTTGGGCACGGCGAACAGGCTGCGCCGGTCTGCGGCGGGATAGATGATCGTCCGGGCCACCGGCAACCGCGCGTGCGGGGTCACCAGGTGAACGCCCTTGGTCAGGGACAGGCGGGTCGGCGCGGTGGCGGTCTCGAGCCCCCGCAGGGCGTCCACCCAGGGGCCGGCGGCATTGATGATCACCCGGGCCCGCACCGTGGCGCGGGCGCTGCGGTCCTTCAGGCCGTCGCCGACCACCACGCCCGTGGCCCGGCCCCCCTCGACGATCACCTCGATCACCGGGGCATAGTTCAGGGCCCGGGCCCCGTCGGCCACGGCGGAGCGGATATTGGCCAGGGTCAGGCGGGCATCGTCGGTGAGATATTCCGGATAGACCACGGCTCCGAACAGGTCGTCCCGGCGCAGGGCCGGTTCCTGGGTCTCGAGATCGGTCCGGGACCAGACCTCGTGGCGCCGGTCCTTCGGCACCGCCCCCAGCTTCTCGAAGGCCCACATGCCCGCCCGCAGCTTGGCGATCACCGCGGCATTCTTGGCGGGGATGACGAAGGGGGTCTGACGGGTCAGGTGCGGGGCGATGCGCTCCACCGCCTTGCGTTCCGTCGCGGCCTCGCCCACCAGGGCGAGATCACCCTGGGCCATGTAGCGCAGGCCCCCGTGGATCATCTTCGAGGAGCGGCTGGAGGCGCCGGAGGCGAAGTCCCCGGCCTCGACCAGGGCCACGCTCAGCCCGCGCTGGGCCGCGTCCCGGGCCACGCCCGCCCCGGTGACGCCGCCGCCGATCACCAGAAGATCGAAGGTCTGCCCCTCCAGACCGGCAAACAGGTCGTCGCGTCGTCTCAGGTCCAACTCGGTGTCCGTTCCGCTCTTGGCCGTCCTCCGGGCGGGTCGGAGGCGGCGTACCATGAAGCGTCACTTCACCCGAAATCGCGGCCAGCGTCGACGGAAATTCCAGCACGTCTCCGGTCCGGACCCGAGAATGGGCCAACCGGGCGGCTGCATCGGGAAATCTCAACCGAATGTTTAGGCGATTGCGCAATGGTCCCCGTCAAGAACCGAGACATCGGCTGGAACCGGGATTACGGCCGATCGCCGCCTCCGGGATACGGCCATTCATACGCCACGGGCCCCCGCCGCCGATGACCCCACCTGTTCCAGCGCGGCTTCTCGAACGTCTCCGACAAGGCATCACGACGGCTGTGGGCGCCGGCTCCTCCAGCCTGCTCCATGCGACGATCGTGTTCGTCGCTGGCCTTTCGACGGTGGGTGCACCCCTGGCCGGTGCGTGGTTCGCCGCCATGGCGGTGCTTTGCCGGGTGGAACGCGGCCGGGGGGGCACAGATGTCGCCCGGAG
>DAINBM010000274.1:0-4081 GCA_036732965.1 Caulobacteraceae bacterium
AGGCGAATGTGGAGCATATTCCGCTAGCTGATCAAAGCATTGACGCGATCACCTGTGTCTATCTGTTCCACGAACTTCCGCCCCGGATCCGACGGGACGTGGCGGCGGAGTTCGCGCGGGTGCTGCGGCCCGGCGGAGTGCTGGTGGTGGCGGACTCCGTCCAGGGCACGGACCGGCCGGATCTGGAGCGGCTGCTGCAGGCGTTTCCGGTCTTCTTCCACGAGCCATTCTATGACAGCTTCCAGACAGAGGATCTTCCTGCCCTGTTCGCAGGGGTGGGACTGGTGCAGGACGGCGAGGACATGGCCTTCCTGACCAAGGCACGGCGTTTCCGGAAGCCTGCCTGATCCGTTCCGCGGGGGAGACGACGGCCATGGGCTTCTACGATCGGGTCATCGGGCCTGCACTCATTGCCTGTGCCTGTTCGGCCGGGCCGATTTCCCGGCAAAGGGAAAAGATCGTGCCCCTTGCCGCCGGTGACGTGCTGGAACTGGGCATGGGGGCCGGAGCCAATCTGCCCTTCTACGACCGGGAGCGGGTCACGGGCGTGTCGGCCGTGGAGCCGAATGCCGCCATGCGCCAGAGGGCGCAGAAGGTCGCCTCGGAGACCGCCATTCCCGTGCACCTGATCGAGGGGGTGGGCGAGCAGCTGCCCTACGAATCCGGCCGGTTCGACTGCGTGGTCTGCACCTACACCCTGTGCAC
Organism: Caulobacteraceae bacterium; assembly: GCA_036732965.1. Taxonomy (GTDB): domain Bacteria; phylum Pseudomonadota; class Alphaproteobacteria; order Caulobacterales; family Caulobacteraceae; genus CAIMFV01. The sequence continues at coordinate 706 of DAINBM010000274.1, forward strand.
CGTGCAGGACGTGGCGCAGACCCTGGCCGAGGCCGGGCGGGTGCTGAAGCCCGGCGGGCGGTTCCTGTTCTGCGAACATGGCCGTGCGCCAGATGCGGATGTGCTGCGCTGGCAGCGGCGCATCGAACCCTTCTGGAAACCCATCGGCGGCGGCTGTCATCTGACCCGCGAGCCGGGTGCCGCAATCCGCGCCGCCGGGCTCGCCGTGACCTGGCAGGAACAGTTCTACCTTCCCGGCACACCCCGGCCGATGGGCTGGACGGAATGGGGCGAGGCGACGGTGTGACCTCGCCGGCCTAGTAGGATCGCGGCAGGCCGAGCACATGCTCGGCCACATAGGACAGGATCAGATTGGTCGAGATGGGGGCCACCTGATAGAGCCGGGTCTCCCGGAACTTCCGCTCGACGTCGTATTCCTCGGCAAAGCCGAAGCCCCCGTGGGTCTGGACGCACATGTCCGCAGCCCGCCAGCTCGCCTCCGATGCCAGCATCTTGGCGATGTTCGCCTCCTCGCCGCAGGGGGCGCCGGTGTCATAGAGCCGGGCGGCTTCCCGGGTCATCAGCTTGGCGGCCCGCACCTCGGCATAGGCCCGGGCGATGGGGAACTGGACGCCCTGGTTCTGGCCGATCGGGCGATTGAACACCTGCCGGTCCTTGGCATAGGCCGTGGCGGTCTGCACGAACCAGCGTCCGTCGCCGATGCATTCCGAGGCGATCAGGATCCGCTCGGCATTCATGCCGTCGAGGATGTAGCGGAAGCCCTTGCCCTCCTCGCCGATCAGGGCGCTGGCGGGGATCTTCAGGTTGTCGAAGAAGATCTCGGTGGTGGCGTGATTGAACAGGGTCCGGATCGGCTTGATGGTCAGCCCGTTCCCCACCGCGTCGCGCATGTCCACCAGGAAGACGGACAGTCCATCCGTCTTGCGCGCCACCTGGTCCTTCGGCGTGGTGCGGGCCAGCAGGATCATGAGATCCGAATGCTCCGCCCGGCTGGTCCACACCTTCTGGCCGTTGATCACGTAGTGGTCCCCGTGACGCTCGGCCCGGGTGCTGATGCTGGTGGTGTCGGTTCCCGCGGTGGGTTCGGTGACGCCGAAGGCCTGCAGGCGAAGCGCACCACTGGCGATGTCCGGCAGGTAGGTGGCCTTCTGCAGATCGCTGCCGTGCCGCAGGACCGTTCCCATGGTGTACATCTGGGCATGGAGGGCCGCGGCATTGGCACCGCAGGCGTGGACCTCCTCCAGGATCGCCGCCGCTGCGGTCAGCGGCAGGCCGGAGCCGCCATAGGCCTCCGGGATCAGGGCCCCCAGCAGGCCGGAGCGGGTCATGGCCTCGACGAAGGCCGTGGGATAGGACCGTTCCCGGTCCCGTTCCCGCCAGTAGGGGCCGGGATAGTCGGCGCACAGCTTGCGGACCGTATCCAGGATCGGCTCGAGATCGGCGGTTTCCATCAACGGGGCAGGGGCCATCGGGGGTCTCTCGTCGCTGTGGGTCACGTGTTCGGTTCTCCGGATTAAACGGCCGCGCCGGAAAGGCAATCCGGACCTAAGGTCAGGCGAGGCTGTGATCCCGTCCCTTCGCGATTGCAAAAGCAGCGTGTTCGGCCTATCTACACCGGTTCCGAGACTATCCTTGAGGATCGAATGGCCCGCGTCACCGTCGAAGACTGCGTCGAACGAGTTCCCAACCGCTTCAGCCTCGTGCTGCTGGCGGCGCATCGTGCGCGGGGCATCGCCACGGGCGCGGAACTGCTGGTGGACCGGGACAACGACAAGAATCCCGTCGTGGCCCTGCGGGAAATCGCCGACGGCGTGGTCGAGGCCGATGGTCTTAGCGAGTCCATGATCGGGACCCTGCAGCGTGTGGACGAGCGGACCGAGGCCGAGGAAGAGGCGGAAGCCCTGGCCCTGCTGGCCGATCCCCAGCACATGCACATGAGCGAGCAGGAACTGGTCCGTGCGCTGCAGAGCGACCGGGACGGCGGCCAGGAGGATCGCTACTGACGCCCCCCGGCGTCGAGCCGATTGTCTCTGAAACGGCGTCGGATCCGGCGCCGGTTGCGACCCTTGAGAGCCCTCCGAGGCCGGATGCGGGCAAGCCCCGGGCCGGTCCGCGTTATCTCCGTCAGTTCGAACTGATCGACCGGGTCAGGAGCTACGATCCCACTGTGGACGAGGCCCTGCTCAACCGGGCCTATGTCTATGCCATGCGGATGCACGGGGCCCAGCTCCGGGCGTCGGGCGATCCCTATTTCGCCCACCCCATCGAGGTGGCGGGGATCCTCACCGAATACCGCCTCGACACGGCGGCCATCGTCACGGCGCTGCTGCATGACGTGATCGAGGACACCGCCGCCACCCGGGACGACATCGCCGGCCTGTTCGGCGAGGAGGTGGCGGAACTGGTGGAGGGGGTCACCAAGCTGTCCCGCCTCGAGCTGAACTCCGAACAGACCCGCCAGGCGGAGAACCTGCGCAAGTTCATCCTCGCCATCTCCAAGGACGTCCGGGTCCTGCTGGTGAAGCTGGCCGACCGTCTGCACAACATGCGGACCCTGCACTTCATCCAGAAACCCGCCAAGCGGGAGCGGATCGCCCGGGAAACCCTGGAGATCTATGCACCGCTGGCCCGCTCCATCGGCTGTCACCGCATCTGCAGCGAGCTGGAGGAACTGGCCTTTGCCGAGCTGAATCCCACGGCCCGCGATGCCATCCTGCGCCGCCTCGACCAGATGCGGGCGAACCAGGGACGTGCCGTTTCGTCGGTGTCCGAGGAAATCACCCAGCGGCTGATGGATGCCAAGGTCGAGGCAAGGGTCTATGGCCGGGAAAAGCAGGCCTATTCCATCTGGCGCAAGCTTCAGCGCAAGACCGTGGCCTTTTCCCAGCTGTCCGACATCTATGCCTTCCGGGTGATCGTGCAGTCGGAGGAGGACTGCTACCGGTCCCTCGGCGTCATCCATCGGGCCTGGCCCTGTGTGCCCGACCGTTTCAAGGACTACATCTCCACGCCCAAGCGGAACAACTACCGCTCCCTCCACACCACCATCGTCGGCCCGCGGGGGATGCGCATCGAGATGCAGATCCGCACCGATGCCATGGACCGCATCGCCGAGGAGGGGATCGCGGCCCACTGGCGCTACAAGGACACCTCCTACGGGTTTGATGCCGAGGCCGCGCAGGAGCAGGGCGGGCGCGACCCCCTCATCAACCTGCGCCACCTGGTCCAGGTGCTCGAACACGGGGGCGATGCGGAGGATCTGGTCGAGCATGCCAAGCTTGAGATGTTCCTCGACCAGGTGTTCGTCTTCACCCCGAAGGGGAAGCTGATCAGCCTGCCCCGGGGGGCCATGCCCCTCGACTTCGCCTATGCCGTG
>DAINBM010000275.1:0-4075 GCA_036732965.1 Caulobacteraceae bacterium
TGGCCAGCCGGGAATAGACCAGGGTCGCCTTGTTCTCGGTCAGCGAGATCCCCGCATCGGCATGGATCATCGCCGCGATCCGGCGGAAATCCTCCGACGTGAAAAGAAACTCACCGTCAACGAGACGTCCGGTGGTCTTGGTCTGGCTCCTGGCGTCGATCATCGGGTTCCGATCAGGCCGCGAGGAAGCTGGCGGTTTCGGCCCCGGTCTGTTCGACCTCCAGGGTCGGCAGCACATTGTCGAGGGAGATCAGGCTGATCATCCGGCCGTCCATGGCAAGCAGTCCCTTCACGAAGGTCTTGACCACGTCGCAGGCCAGGTCCGGTGTCTGTTGGATCGTGCCGGTGTCGACGGTGATGATGTCGCAGACGGCATCCACCAGCAGGCCCACCTGCTGCTCACCGATGCGGGTGACGATGATCACGTGGCGCTCGTTGGGCTCGGTCACCGCCATGCCCATCCGGGCGGCCAGATCGACGATCGGCAGGACCGCGCCGCGGAGGTTGATCACCCCCTTCACGAAGCTGGGCGTCTGCGGCAGCGAGGTGGGCGGCGTCCAGCCGCGGATTTCGCGCACGGCCATGATGTCGACGCAGAATTCCTGATCCCCGATCCGGAACGAGATCAGTTCGATGCTTTCACCGGACTTGCGCTGAACAATGTCTTCCATAGGGCTACCCTACCTTGGCAAGGGACATGGGGACGGCAGACAGATCAAATCCACCGGCCAGCGAGATGGGAGAGGTCGCCTGGCCCTCATGGGGCTTGGGCACCATCACTGCATCGATATCGAGGATGAGGGCCACCCGTCCGTCACCCAGGATCGTCGCCGCGGCAATGCCGGGGACGGGGCGGTAGTTGGCCTCGAGGCTCTTGATCACCACCTGGCGCTGTCCCTGGATGGCGTCCACCATCAGGGCCGCGCGGTTGCCGCCCTCCCCTTCCACCAGCAGGGCCACGCCCTCGGTCGGCGGCGGGGTGACGGTACGATAGCCCAGGGAACGGCCGATATCGATCAGCGGCACATGGGTGTCGCGGATGGCGATGACCTGGCCATTGGGACCCAGGTTGCGCACGTCCGCCGCCTTGGGCTGGAGGCTTTCGATGATGGCGGTCAGCGGGGCGACCAGGGTCTGGCCGGCCACGGTGACCACCATGCCGTCGAGGACCGCCAGGGTCAGGGGCAGGCTCAGGGTGAAGGTCGAGCCCTGACCGGGGCGCGAGCTGATGTTGATCCGTCCGCCCAGGGACTGGATCGAGCGGCGGACCACGTCCATGCCCACGCCCCGGCCGGAAATGTCCGACACGGTGGCGGCGGTGGAGAACCCCGCCATGAAGATCAGGTTGTCGATCTCGTCATCGGACAGATTGGCCTCGGGGCTGATCAAGCCCTTGTCCACGGCGATCTGCTTGACCCGGGGGCGGTTGATGCCGCGACCATCGTCGGAGATCTCGATCACGATCCGGCCGGAGCGATGCAGGGCGGCCAGACGCACCACCCCTTCCCGGGGCTTGCCGGCGGCTTCGCGCTCGTCCGGCGTTTCCAGCCCGTGGTCGATGGCGTTGCGGATCATGTGGGTCAGGGGATCGGACAGGCGCTCGATGACGGTCTTGTCGACCTCGGTGCCCTCCCCGTCCATGATCAGACGGACTTCCTTGCCGGTCATGGCCGCGATCTCGCGGACCAGACGCGGGAAGCGCTGGAACACGGACTTCACCGGCTGGGCGCGGATGGCCATGACGCTGTCCTGGATCTCCCGGGTCAGGTGCTCGAGGTCATCGAGGCCCACGGCCACGGACGAGGCCCGCTGCAGACCGCATTCCGCCACCCGCTGGGCCAGCATGGCCTGATTGATCACCAGCTCGCCCACCAGATCGATGAGGCGATCGACCCGCTCCAGGTCCACGCGGATGGTCTGGGGCGAGGCCTCCCGGGCCGCGGCCTGGGCCTTGGCGTCGGGCACGGCCTCCCGGGGCTTGGAGGGCTCGGCACGGACGGCCAGGTCGGTCGTTGCCGATGGGGCCGGCCCTGCACCGGGCACCTCGGCCGCCTGGGCCGCGCGGATCAGGGCCATCACATCGACCTCGCCCACCGCATCGATACTGGCTGCCGGTGCCGAAGCCGGGGGAGCGCCCTCGCGGACGATGTCGAGATAGCAGTCGCCGTCGACCCATTCAAAGACGTCGCGGATCACCTGTTCCTCAAGGGCCGGGCCGGAGAGCTCCACCGACCAGCCAAGATAGGCGTCCTCGGGATTCATGTTCTGCAGGGTGGGCAGGCCCGAGACATCGAGGCCGACCTTGATCGAGCCGAGGCGCGCCAGCTCCCGCAGCAGCAGGCCCGATTCATTGGCCTTCTGATAGAGACCCACCTGAGGATAGAAGCGAATGTGCCAGACACTGTCGGCCTCGGCCGGCGGCGCGTCCGCGGGGGCGACCTCGGCAGTCACGCGGGCCAGCAGGTCGTCGATGGACAGATCCGGTGCAGTGGCCGGCTCGGCAATGTCGATGGTGACGGGCGTGAACACGAAGTCGCCGAACCCGTCGCCGGTATCCGCCTCGCCTGCGTCCACACCCGACGCCAGGGCCTTGAGAGCCTCGGCCATGGAACCGGACCGCCCTTCGTCCACCGTCCCGCCGTCCCGGGCCGCGCGCACATGGTCGGCCAGCACGTCGGCGGAGCGCAGCAGCAGCTTGAGTGTCTCCTGGTCCGCCGGGATGTCACCGCTGCGGATCAGGTCGAGCGCGGTCTCGAAGGCGTGGCTGAACCGGACCAGGTCCTCGAGGCTGAAGGCGCCTGCCCCGCCCTTGATCGAATGGACCGCCCGGAACACCGCATTGACGATCTCCGGATCGTGGTCGCCGCCCTCCATGGCCAGCAGACCGCCTTCGAGTTCGGCGAGCTGCTCCTCGCACTCCTGGAAGAAGGTAACCTTAATGGCGGCTAATGGGTCCATGGCGGCGCCTGACGTGATGAAGAGTTGCGGGCAGGTATCAGGCGGCGACGCGACGGATCGCGTCGATCAGCTTTTCCGGGTTGAACGGCTTGACGATCCAGCCGGTGGCACCGGCGTCGCGGGCCCGCTGCTTCTTGCTGGTATCGCTTTCGGTAGTCAGCACCAGGATCGGGGTCGCCCGGTGGCGGTCATTCTTCCGGACGCCCTCGATGAAGCCGAAGCCGTCCAGCCGCGGCATGTTGATGTCGGTGATGATCACGTCGGCCTGGGCGGCGTCCAGCGCCTCCAGTCCGTCCAGCCCGTCCACGGCCTGGACGACGCGGAAGCCCGCCTCGGTCAGGGCCAGATGCAGCATGTCGCGCATGGTCCGACTGTCATCTACGGTTAGAATGGTCTTGGTCACGAACGAAGCTCCCTGGCGTCGACGGAAGTGGGATCAGTGGCGGCGTGGTCGTGCACATCCGGCGCGACCGGGTTGAGGTCAGGCGCACCAAACAGGTCCAGCGCCCCGGCAAAATCTTCGGAGGAATTGACGACGGCGAAGGGCTGGGCGTCTTCGGTCCAGGTCGCCCGGGCCGCGAGCAGGATCTGCAGCCCCAGCCCGCCGAGTCGCGTGACCTGAGAGGCATCCAGGGTCAGCGGCCGCCCGCGAACCGCCAGAAGGTCGGCGTGCAACCCGCCGACCGCCTTCAGGTCCAGAACAGACGGCAGCACCAGCGTCGCCACGTCATCAGCGTCCATGTGGCCTCCCCCTCTTCATCGGCCACCGCCGCAGCACCTCGACCCGAAACCCCTTCAACCGGTGCGCTCCACAGGCAGAGGCGCGATAAGCGGTTGCGGCGGTCGAATCCGCGGACCCGTGGCCAGACGCCCTCACATTGATGACTCAGCGTGAAGAGTTAGTTACCAATATTAAAATCGACGACCGCCGAGGGGACTGCCCCGGAGGGACGCGGCTCGCCCTTTTTCCTTGCCAATCCCCGCAAAGGCAGATAGATCGCCCCCTCTCGTCGACGCATGGCGTTCTGCGGTGTGGGTGCATAGCTCAGTTGGTAGAGCAGCTGACTCTTAATCAGCGGGTCGTAGGTTCGAATCCTACTGCACCCACCATTCAGTC
>DAINBM010000276.1:0-4072 GCA_036732965.1 Caulobacteraceae bacterium
ATCTGCGGCCAGGAAGGGCAGCCAGGCGAACATGGCGATCTCCTTGAGATCCATGTGTCGCACCGACACCAGATAGAGGGGAATCCAGAAGTTGAAGGTCTGCCATGCCGGTTCGGATAGAAACCGCGGCAAGGCCGTCGCCCAGAACTTGCGGGTGGCGAGAACGGCGCGCCAGGCCCCGCGGGCGGCCGGTCCCGCGCTCGGGCTCTGTCCCGCCTCGATATGGGCGCGTTCGTCCGGGCCGATCCGGCTGTGGGTCTGGGGCGTTCGATAGAATGCGAACCAGCCTGCGGCCCAGACAAGCCCGATACCGCCCGTGACAAGGAAGGCCAGCTGCCAGCTGCCCGCCAGGATGCAGCCGACCACCAGGGGCGGGGCGATCATGCCGCCCAGGGACGTTCCGGCATTCACCCAGCCGAAGGCGACAGACCGCTCCCGGTCGGGAAACCACTCCGCCACCGCCTTCAGTCCGGCGGGAATCACGGCGCCCTCCGACAGTCCCAGAAGCCCGCGGAAGAACGCCAGTGACATCCACCCTGTGGCCAGGGCGTGAGCCATGTTGGCCAGCGACCAGGCGACCGCGAACACGGTCAGCCCGATCCGCGTCCCGAACAGGTCCAGCACAATCCCGGCCATGGGCTGGACGACGGTATAGGCGAGCTGAAACGCCGCCACCACGTAGGAATACTGCGCCGTCGACATGTGCAGCGTCTTGACCAGCGTCGGCGCGGCCGACCCCAGGGCGCTCCTTGCGATGTAGTTTGCCGTGGTGCCGAAGAGGGCAAGACCTACGATCCACCATCGCAGTTGCCGGATGGGAGGCCGAGCAAGGTCAAGGGCGGGACGCCGTTTGTCGGGTGCCACCGGCGTCACCAGTTGGTCATCGCGCCGTCTTCGAGACGGTTGATCGGCAGTTGTGCCGGGCGATAGGGATATTTCGCGGCCAGCGTCTCGTCGATGTCCACGCCGATGCCCGGGGCCTCGCCCGGATGCAGGTACCCGTCGGAGAAGCTGTAGGCGTGCGGGAACACCGCGTCGGTCTCCTCGGTGTGGCGCATGTACTCCTGGACACCGAAGTTCGGCACCCACAGGTCGAAGTGCAGCGCCGCGCCCATGCACACCGGAGACAGGTCCGTGGCGCCGTGGCAGCCGGTTCGGACATTGTTCAGCTCGGCCAGGTGGGCGATGCGGCGCAGGTGGCTGATCCCGCCCGCATGCACCACGGTCGTGCGGATGTAGTCGATCAGTTGCTCCTCGATCAGCTGTTTGGCGTCCCAGACACTGGAAAAGATCTCGCCCACGGCCAGGGGCGTGGTGGTGTGCTGGCGGATCAGGCGGAAGCTCGCCTGGTTCTCTGCCGGAGTCACGTCCTCCAGCCAGAACGGGCGGTAGGGCTCCAGGTCCTTGCCCAGCCGCCCGGCCTCGATCGGGGTCAGGCGATGGTGGCTGTCATGCAGCAGGTGCACGTCCCAGCCCAGCGCGTCCCGAGCGGCGGCGAAAAGCTTCGGCACGGTGGGCAGATACTTCACCGTGGACCAGACATTCTCCGTGGGCAGGGCGGCGTCCGCAGGTTCGTAGAACAGCTTGTCCTTCGACACGCCATAGGTCGACGCCAGACCCGGCACGCCGGTCTGCAGGCGGATCGCCTTGTAGCCCATCTCCTTGTAGCGAATGGCCTCCTCGACCGTCTGCTCCACCGAGCTGCCGTTGGCATGGCCATAGACCATCACGCCCCGGCGGCTGGCCCCACCCAGCAGCTGGTAGAGCGGCATGCCTGCCGCCTTGGCCTTGATGTCCCAGAGCGCGGTGTCCACCGCGGCAATGGCCGACATGGTCACCGGCCCCCGCCGCCAGTAGGCCCCCCGATAGAGGAACTGCCAGATGTCCTCGATCTGATGGGCATCGCGGCCGATCAGGTTGGGGATCACGTGATCGGTCAGGTAAGAGGCCACGGCCAGCTCGCGACCATTGAGGGTGGCGTCGCCGATCCCGGTCAGCCCCTGATCGGTCTCGATCTTCAGGGTGACGAAGTTCCGCCCTGGGCAGGTGACGATGACGCGCGCGCCGGTGATCTTAAGCATGTGATGGGTCCTGAAGCGTAAGGGTCGAGGGGATCAGCCGGCTGCGCAAGGCCGGGTCGGCCCAGAGCTCGGCAGGAAACAGGGCCTGGAGGGCGGCCAGGTCTGCCGGCGGGCAGCGTGTCAGGAACGCCTGGACCACGGCCAGCATGCGCGCGGTCGGTCGTCCGGCGCGGGCATTGGCAAGGATGATCGGATAGAGCCGCTGCGACAGCTTGAACGCACCGTCCTCGGCGATCTGGTCCAGACGATGGTCGATCGCCGGGTTGGCGAAGCGCTCCTTCGTCCTTGCGTAGTAGTCCGCAACACTCAAGGACGGGAGCGCCGGCGCGATCTCCTCGGCGATCATCGCGTCGAGGCCGTGCGCCAGTTCGGGATCCGCAGCCGCCTGCCGCACAAAGTCAAACCCCCGCTGGAGGCCGAGATAGGCGAGCGCGGAGTGGGCGGCGTTGAGCACATGGAGCTTGAGCTGTCGGGCTCCGGCCACATCCCGGGTGAACGTCACGCCGACCTTGTGCCAGGCGGGACGGGGACCGTTGAAGCCATCCTCGATCACCCATTCCGCGAAGGGTTCGCGCTGCACGGAGGCGGCATCCGTCAGCCCCAGCACCGCATCCACCCGCGCCCGGCTGGCAGGTGTCGAGGCCGGAACAATGCAATCGACCATCGTGTCGGGAAAGGCGATCTCGGCTTCGATCCAGCGGGCAAGGTCCGGGTCGCGACGATCCGCCAGCGCAAGCACGGCACCGAGCAGCCGACGTCCGTTGTCCATCAGGTTGTCGCAGCTGATCACCGTCATCGGGGATCCGTGTGCGCCTCGTCGAGCGGCCAGGCCCGCCACCAGCGCGCCAATCGCTGAGGTAGGGCGATCCGGATCGGCGAGGTCCGCCCGGATGTCGGGGTGCTCCAGATCCAGCGCATCGCCGTCCAGGCAATAGCCCTTCTCCGTGATCGTCAGGGTGACCAGGGCATGTCCCGGGTCGGCGATGGCGGCCATCACGCCGTCCGGCTGCAAGGGCAGGGTCAGGGCACGGCGGAGGGAGCCCACCACCCGATAACGGCGCACCGCATCCAGGGTCTCCACCGTATAGAGCCCATCCTGGGCCACCAGGGCGTCCGCCACGTCGGGCTTTCGCATCGAGACACCGACCACGCCCCAGTCCCCGCCCTCGGCTTCGATCGCATCGTCGGTGAAGACCGAAGCGTGGCCCCGGTGAAAGGCGCCCACGCCCAGATGAACCTGCCCGTTGCGGAGCCGGGTCGGGTCAAAGGCAGGGCGGCGCACGCCGGGCCCGATCCTTTCGAGGGTCGAATGCGACAGTCTCACAGCCGATAGGCCGCCTTGGGCAGGTTATAGGTCAGGTCCTGTGCGATCCGGCGGGCGTCGGACAGATCCAGCCGATGTGTGGCGACAAGCTCCCCCAGAAATGCGCAGTCGATCCGGCGGGCCATGTCGTGCCGCGCCGGAATTGAAAGGAAGGCGCGGGTGTCGTCATTGAAGCCGACGGTGTTGTAGAAGCCCGCCGTTTCCGTGGTCTGCCGCCGAAAACGGGTCATCCCCTCGGGGCTGTCGTGGAACCACCAGGCCGGGCCCAGCTTCAGACACGGATAATGCCCGGCGAGGGGCGCCAGCTCCCTTGCATAGGTGGCCTCGTCCAGGGTGAACAGGATGAGCGTGAAGTCCGCGCGATTGCCGAACCGGTCGAGCAGCGGCTTCAGCCCGTCCACGAAGCTGGTGCGCGTGGGAATGTCCGCGCCCTTGTCCCGACCATAGTGCTCGAAGAGCCAGGGATTGTGGTTCCGCCACGAGCCCGGATGCAGCTGCATCACCATGCCGTCGTCGCAGGCCATGCCCGCCATTTCCGTCAGCATCTGGGCGCGGAAATCTAATACTTATACGTTCAGGTTGTCTAGCGGGAAGCCTATAAGGATCCAGAGAATCCACGCAGCCATGTATACAAACGCGCAACGCGGGTATATTTTGATCTTGAACT
>DAINBM010000277.1:0-4066 GCA_036732965.1 Caulobacteraceae bacterium
AAGCCCATCAGCGGCACCTTCAACGCCGATGGAGAGCTGCGGCCCCTGTGGGACCTGCTGGCCGGGGGTGACCGGTCGCTCGCCGGAAAGATCGCCGCGCACGGGGCCTTGTCCGGCCCCCTGGAGCACCTGCGGGCCACGGGGGATGCGGCCCTGACGGCGGGCCAGTTCCGCGATGCAGCCACGGGCCTGACGCTGAAGGACCTGACGGTCGGTGCCAACTTCAACTCCGACGAGGTGGTGGTGCGCGAGTTCAAGGGCTCGGACGGCCTCGGCGGAAGCCTGACCGGCGACGGCCGGGTCAGTCTGTCCGCGGACGGGGCCTCGACCCTGAAGCTCACCCTGTCCCGCTTCCGGCTGATCGACAACGAGGTGGGCCGGGCCCAGGCGTCCGGTGCCGTGACCGTGACCCGGGACAGCGGCGGCCACGCCAAGCTGGCCGGGGCCCTGACCGTGGACCGGGCGGACATCGCCGCCAATCCGCCCACGCCCACCGGCGTGGTTCCCCTGGTCGTGCGGGAGATCCACATGGCGCCGCGGGAGGGGGAGGACGTCCAGCAGCCCCGTGCCAGTCCGCTGCAGGTGGCCTTCGACGTGACCATCCGCGCGCCCCGGGGCATCTTCGTCCGGGGCAAGGGGCTGGACGTGGAACTGTCCCTGGACAGTCACGTGACCGGCGACAGCCTGAAGCCCGACCTGACCGGGGTCGCCCGGGTGATCCGCGGCAGTTATGACTTCTCCGGCAAGCGGTTCGATTTCGACGAGCTGGGTACGGTGCGTCTCGGTCCGACGCCGGAGACCATCCGGCTGGCCCTGACGGCCCAGCGCCAGGACCCCAGCCTCACGGCGCAGATCCAGGTCCGCGGCACGGCGGCCAAGCCGGAGATCACCCTGACCTCGACGCCGGTCCTGCCCCAGGACGAGATCCTGTCCCGGGTGCTGTTCGGGGTGGCGGCATCGCAGCTGTCGGGCTTCGAGGCGGCCCAGCTGGCCTCGGCCCTGACCTCCCTCGCCACGGGGGGCGGTTTCGACGTGATCGGCGGCCTGCGGCAGTTCGCGCGGCTGGACCGGCTGTCCGTGGGCGTGGACCAGACCACGGTGAACGTGCCAGGCGTCAAGCAGGCGACCACCATCTCCGGCGGCAAGTATCTGACGGACAACGTCTATCTGGAACTGACCGGGGGTGGGCGCACCGGCCCCTCAGCCCAGGTGGAGGTGCGGTTGCAGCGCAATCTGTCGGTCATTTCCCAGGTGGGGTCCCAGGGCGACGCCCGCCTGTCGGTCCGCTTCCGGCAGAACTATTGACGGGTACCGGTCGGTGCCGGCGGCCGGTCAGTGGGTGATGTGGGGGCGCAGGCGATAGTGCCCGCCCTCGAAGCTGGCGAACATCACCGCAGCCTGGGGGTGCGACACCGGCTCTCCGGTGGTGTCGATCAGCAGGTTCTGCTCGGACACATAGGCCACATAGCTGCCCTGCTCGTTCTCGGCGAGAAGGTGGTAGAAGGGCTGGTCCTTCCGGGGGCGGATCTCCTCCGGGATCGACAGCCACCATTCCTCCGTATTGGCGAACTGGGGGTCCACGTCGAAGATCACGCCGCGGAACGAGAAGTGTCGATGCCGCACGACCTGACCGATCTGGAATTTGGCGTAAATCGTGTTCATGACCCCTAAGCTAGGGACGGCTCTATGACCGTTCAATGAACGGCGCGGTGAACTTCTGTGCAGCCATGTCGGGCGATCCGTCGGTTCCGGATCAATCCGGGTTGCACCGGACATGCGCAGGTTCGGTGCCGATCGATCGAAAATTGCTCAGAACCATTTGTAACTAGAGCATTTTTTCCGGAATTCCGGTTCCCCTCATGTGGAAAATGCTCTAGGGTTAATGGTGAAGCAGGACCGGCTGTCCGCATGCGTTGCGGGGGGGCGATGTTCCTGGAGGAATGCCGCCCATGACGCAGGCGCACCAGACTGGCCGGGAGGGTCCCGATGCCACGGCCCCCGCTGCCGTGCCATCGGCAAGCATGGCGCGTGATCCGTCGCTGTTTGCCGCCATCGATCTCGGCACCAACAACTGCCGTCTGCTGATCGCCGCGCCGGCGGGTCGCAGTTTCCGGGTGGTGGAGAGCTTTTCGCGTATCGTGAGGTTGGGTGACGGCCTGACGCGGACCGGGCGGCTGGACGATGAGGCGATGAACCGCGCCGTGGCCGCCCTGAGGATCTGTGCGGACAAGGTGCGCCGACGTCGGCCCCTGCGGATCCGCGCCGTGGCCACCCAGGCCTGTCGCTCCGCCAGCAACGGCGAGGCCTTCGTGGCGCGGGTGGCGGCCGAGACGGGCCTGCGCCTGGCCATCATCTCGCCGAAGGAGGAGGCCCAGCTCTCCGTGGCCGGGTGTCTGAGCCTGTTGGACCGCACCCAGACGGCGGCGCTGGTGGTGGACGTGGGCGGTGGCTCGACGGAGCTGTCCTGGGTCGACCTGACCGATCCGCGGATGGAGCAGGCCCACCGCCTGCAGCTGTCCCGTCTCCCGATCCGCGCCTGGGTGTCGATCCCCGTCGGTGTCGTCTCCCTGGCGGAGCGCTTTCCCGAGGGGGCGGCCGGCGACCGCGCCTGGTACCGGACCATGGTGGAGCACATCAAGTCCGCCATCGGCGAGGTGGAGGGGGCGGCTGCGCTTCGCCCGGCCTTCGAGGCCGGTGAGGCCCACCTGATCGGCACGTCCGGTGCCATTACCTCCCTGGCCGGACTGCATCTCGATCTGGACCGCTATGACCGCAACCGCGTCGACGGCCTGTGGCTCACCCGCAGCGACTGCGAGGCGGCGGCTGAGCGCCTGCTGGTGCAGGATGCCGCGTCCCGGGCAGCGCAGCCGTGCATCGGGCCGGACCGCGCGGACCTTGTCCTTGCCGGGGCCGCCATCCTGCAGGCGGTGCAGGAGCTGTGGCCCTGCGAACGGGTCCGCGTCGCCGATCGCGGTCTGCGGGAGGGGCTGCTTCTGGCCCTGATGCAGGAGCGCCCCAACCGCCGCCGCCGGCGTCGCCCCCGCAGCGCCGGTCCCGCCCCGGCCGTGGCCCGGGCCTAGGCATTCCATGACATCGAAACCTCCCAAGCCACCGGCGCCGCCGGAACCGCCCCGCAAGCGCATGGTCAAGGCCCCCACCCGGGGTGATGCCGCCGGCCGAAACATCGGCGCGCGGCTCAAGACCGCGGATGCCCGCACCATGTCCAGCCAGCTCTGGCTGAACCGGCAGATCAACGACCCCTTCGTCAAGGCGGCCCGGGCCAAGGGCTATCGCTCCCGCGCGGCCTTCAAGCTGGCGGAGATCGACGACCGCTTCCACGTGATCCGCAAGGGCTGCCGGGTCATTGACCTCGGCTGTGCCCCCGGCGGCTGGGTGCAGGTGGCGCTGGAGCGAGGGGCGGGGAGCGTGGTGGGCATCGACCTCCTGCCCGTGGATCCGCTGCCGCCGGCGATCCTGATCGAGGGGGATTTCACCGCGGACGAGGCCCCGGCCCAGCTCATCGCGGCGCTGGGCGGCCCGCCGGACCTCCTGCTGTCCGACATGGCACCCAACACCATCGGCCACCCCCAGACCGACCACCTGCGCATCGTGGGCCTGGTGGAGATGGCGGCGGCCTTTGCCGTGGACATCCTGCCCGTGGGCGGTGCCTTCGTCACCAAGGCCTTCCAGGGGGGCGAGACCGCGGACCTGCTGAAGCTGCTCAAGGCCAACTTCACCGATGTGAAGCACTTCAAGCCCAAGTCCAGCCGGGCGGAAAGCTCGGAGCTCTATCTGGTGGCGCTGGGGCGCCGGTAGGGGCCGGCGGGCGGGACGCGCCTTTGGCCCCGCCTAGACCGGCTTGCGCATGCGCAGCCCCTCGCCGAACTGGGTCTTCTCCGTGCCGAAGGCCACGAAGTCGCAGGCCAGGTAGAACCCTTCGGCATTGCGATTGCCCAGCACGTTCAGCCAGGGGGAGCCCAGCAGCCTCGCCCGGCGCTCTGCTTCGGCCACCAGCTCCCGGCCGATCCCGCGGCCCCAGTGATCCGGGTGCACGAACAGGCCGTCC
>DAINBM010000278.1:0-4056 GCA_036732965.1 Caulobacteraceae bacterium
GAGGCATGGGTCGCAGGGTCCGAATCTGGGGGCGGCACGGTCGGGTCGACCCTACTGCCGCCAACTCCGTGACGCTTTCTATCACAAACCGCGACGGACGCATGCCGATGCCCTTCCGGACGGCCAATTAAGCAGAGCTATAGGCGGCATCGCGACTTCTGGTTGGCGGTTCCGAAGCCACGGTCCTAATCGTCGGGGGCTTGCCGCGCCGGTGGAGGGACGCGTGTCCCGTCTGCCCCGGACCAGGAGCTGCCCCATGACGACACGCCTCACGCGCCGCTCGGCCCTGTTCGGGGTCACCGCCGCCGCTACCGCCGCAGCGGGAGGGCGGGCCCTTGCCGACCCGGCTCCCGTCACCCTGCTGAATGTCAGCTATGACCCGACCCGGGAGCTCTACAAGGCCTACAATCCCGTCTTTGCCGAGAACTGGCGGCGGCGCACCGGTCAGACCGTGACCATAGAGCAGAGCCATGGCGGCTCGGCCAAGCAGGCCCTGTCGGTGCTCAACGGTCTGCAGGCGGACGTGGTGACCCTGGGCATCAGCGGGGACATCGACGAACTGGCCAGCAAGGGTCACCTGCTGCCGGAGACGTGGCAGTCCCGCCTGCCCAACCACTCCACGCCCTACCATTCCACCATCGTGTTCCTCGTCCGGGCGGGCAACCCCAGGCGGATCAAGACCTGGGCCGATCTGCTGCAGCCCGGCCTGCAGATCATCACGCCGAACCCCAAGACCTCGTCCGGCGGGCGGTGGAACTACATCGCCGCCTGGATCGCGGCCATGAAGGCGCCCGGCGGGTCCGAGGCCTCGGCCCGGGCCTATCTGGAACGGCTCTACAGGGCGGTGCCGGTGCTGGATTCCGGCGCGCGGGGCGCCACCACCACCTTCACCCAGCGGGGCGTGGGCGATGTGCTGCTGGCCTGGGAGAACGAGGCCTTCCTCGCCCAGGATGAGCTGGGCCCGGGCAAGGTCGAGATCGTGACACCGCCCCTGTCCGTGCTGGCCGAGCCGCCGGTGGCCTGGCTGGACGCGGTCACCACGCGCAAGCAGACCGCCGCCGTGGCCAGGGCCTATCTGGAGGGGCTCTACAGCGAGCGCGGGCAGGAGATCATCGGCCAGAACTACTACCGGCCGCTGACCATCAAGGCCCAGGCCAGGTTCGGTGCCCGCTATCCCCGCATTCCCCTCGCCAATGTCCGCGACCATGGCGGATGGGCCCGGCTGCAGCCGCAGCATTTCGCCGACGGGGCCCTGTTCGATCAGCTGTACAAGCCGCCGAAATAGACGTGCCCGCCGGTCCGCATCGGACTTGTGCTGCAGCACACGGCAGCGGAAGCTCCGCCGCACATCGTCCCATCATGGAATCTCTGATGAATCCCGCACCGAGGTGCTCCGGCAGGCTGTCATGACCGACGATCCCGCGCCCGGCGTGTACGAATTCTTTGCCGGCGGCGGCATGGCGCGTGCGGGACTGGGACCGGGCTGGCGGACGCTGTTTGCCAACGACTTCGACCCGATGAAGGGCCGCGCCTATGCGGACAACTGGGGGGCGGAGCACCTCGTGGTGGGGGATGTCCACGCCCTGACCCCGCAGGATCTGCCCGGCCGCGCCGCGCTGGCCTGGGCCTCGTCCCCGTGCCAGGACCTGAGCCTCGCCGGGCGGCGCGGCGGCCTCGGCGGGGCCCGGTCGTCGGCCTTCTTCGGCTTCTGGCGACTGATGCAGGCCCTCGACAATGACGGTCGTGCGCCGGCGGTGGTGGTGATCGAGAACGTCACCGGCCTCTTCACCTCCAACGGGGGGGAGGATTTCAGGGTCCTCTGCGAGGTGCTGGCGGCGGCCGGTTACGGCTATGGTGCCGTGGAACTGGACGCTGCGGACTTCACACCCCAGTCCCGTCCGCGGATGTTCATGATCGCGAGCCGTTGCGACGGCGTGGGTCTGGTGGACGCCGCCCCGTCGGATCACCTGCACAGCAAGCGCCTGTGTGCCGCCCATGATCGCCTGCCGCCCGCGCTGCGGACCGGCTGGCGGTGGTGGCGCCTGCCCCCGCCGCCCCGGCGCAACACCCGGCTGGCGGACCTGCTGGAGCCGGACGCCGATGTTCCCTGGCGCACGGCCGCCGATACCGACCGGTTGCTGGATCAACTGGCCCCGCTGCAGCGCCTGCGCCTCGACCAGATTGCCGCCCGCACGGCCACCACACCCGGGGAGCGTGCCGTCGGGGCCCTGTTCCGCCGCACCCGGACCACGGCGGAGGGCCGGTTCCAGCGGGCCGAGGTCCGCTTCGACGGTCTGGCCGGCTGCCTCCGCACCTCGGGAGGCGGCTCCTCCCGCCAGTTCCTGCTGGTGGTGGAGGGCGGCCAGGTCCGATCACGGCACATGACCGCCCGCGAGGCCGCGCGGCTGATGGGCCTGCCCGACAGCTACCGTCTGCCCTCCGCCACCACCGCCGCCCTGCATCTCGTGGGGGACGGGGTGGCTGTCCCCGTTGTGCGATGGCTGTCGGAGCACCTGCTGCGCCCGCTGGCGACCGCCGCCCTCACCGACCGGCAGGCGGACCTGCCGCCCCCGCCGATCCCTCCGATCCTCAAGCCTCTTCGCAAGGTTCTCCCATGACCGACACCTCCTATGATGCCTCCGCCTTTGCCCGCGCCGGGCGCGGCAAGATCTATGGCTCCATCCTCGACACCATCGGTGACACCCCCCTCGTGCGGCTCCCGCGCCTGACGGCAGAGCTGAACCCGGTGGGCGAGGTGCTGGCCAAGCTCGAGTTCTTCAACCCCATTTCCAGTGTGAAGGACCGCATCGGCGTGTCCATGATCGCCGCTCTGGAGGCCCGGGGCGTGCTGACGCCGGGGGCCACCATCGTCGAGCCGACCAGCGGCAACACCGGCATCGCCCTGGCCTTCGTCGCCGCGGCCAAGGGCTACAAGCTGATCCTTGTGATGCCCGAGAGCATGTCCATCGAGCGGCGCAAGATGCTGGCCCTGCTGGGCGCGAAGCTCGAGCTGACCAGTGCCGAGAAGGGTATGCGCGGGGCCGTCGCCCGGGCTCAGGAGCTGCTCGGGGAGATCCCCGGCGCGGTCATGCCGCAGCAGTTCGAGAACGGGGCCAACCCGGCCATCCACCGGGTCTCGACGGCGGAGGAAATCTGGAACGACACGGCCGGTGCGGTGGATATCGTTGTGTCCGGCGTGGGCACCGGCGGCACGATCACCGGCGTCGGTCAGGTGCTGAAGGCCCGCAAGCCCGGCCTGCAGATGATTGCGGTGGAGCCCGAGGACAGCCCGGTGCTGGCCGGGGGGGCACCGGGTCCGCACAAGATCCAGGGCATCGGCGCGGGCTTTGTCCCGGCCATCCTCGACCGGTCGGTGATCGACGGCATCGAGGCGGTGTCCAATGCCGACAGCTTCGCCATGGCCCGCAAGGTGGCGGCGGTGGAGGGGATCCCCGTGGGCATCTCCTCCGGGGCCGCCCTGACGGTGGCCTTCCGGCTGGCCGGCCGACCGGAAAATGCGGGCAAGACCATCGTGGCCATCATCCCGAGCTTCGCCGAGCGCTACCTGTCCACGGCCCTGTTCGAGGGGCTGTAGACCAGGGTCGGGGGCGAGACGCCCCGTGGCCGGGGCGTCTCGCCATGACGCAGGCTTGTACGATCACGCCCACAGCCCCATCCGCGTGAAACGGAAGCGCGCGTCATCCCGGGGCAGTCCGCGGGATTCCTCAGAGGGTGCGGGCGATGAGCACCTTCATGATCTCGTTGGAGCCGCCATAGATGCGCTGGACCCGGCTGTCCTTGTACATCCGGGCGATGGGATACTCGTTCATGAAGCCATAGCCGCCGAACAGCTGCAGGCATTCGTCGATGATCTTGTTCTCCAGATCGGAGACCCAGTACTTGGCCATGGAGGCGGTGGCCGCATCCAGCTTGCCTTCCAGGTGGAGGCCGATCAGCCGGTCGACGAAGGTCCGGGCCACCGTCGCCTCGGTCTTGCACTCGGCCAGCTTGAACTGGGTGTTCTGGAAGTCGATCAGGCGCTGACCGAACGCCTTG
>DAINBM010000279.1:0-3983 GCA_036732965.1 Caulobacteraceae bacterium
CGCCGATGTAACGGGCACCGGCGACCTTGCAGGAGCCCTTGCCCTTGGCGGCCAGCGACGCCGACAGCTTGTCATAGACCGGTGTCAGGGACGAGCCGAGCTTGCAGGCCTGGCCCAGCGAACCGACCTCGACGCAGTCGTGGATCTTCGACTTGTTGGGGTCTTCCGCGAATTCCGCCACGGCGCCGTCCGGACGGTCGGCGCAGGCAATCTCGACGACATCGGCATTGGTGGTCGGGTTCACGCCGATCAGGCGGTACTTGTTCACCTGGCACTTGAAGCCGGCCTTCTTGGCGAGGTCGGTGTAGATGCCGTTCTCCGCCGTTTCCGCCTTCGTGGTGTCGGTCAGCTTGCAGCCGCCGAGGAAGGAGGCGGCCAGCGCACAATCGACCTGCTGCTTCACTTCCCCGGCGGGGGTGATGGTGAAGACAAAGCCCGAATTGGCCGCGGTGCAGGCAATCTCATAGCCGTCGAGACCGCCCGAGGTCATGCCGATATAGCGCACGTCCTTCACGTCGCAGGGCTTCTTCACCCCGGCGGCGAGGGTCTTCGCATAGGCGATGGACTGCTCGTCCGTCGTCAGGGTGCAGGCCAGCTTGCCGCCGACGGCGCTGATGCAGGGGAAGGCGGCGGCCGGCTTGGAGGGCTCCCGTTGCAGAAGGTACCCCTCGCCGGGCTTGCAGGTCACCTCGTAGAACTTCGTCCCGCTGGAGGTCGCGCCGAGGAACTTGGCATTGGTGACCGCGCAGGGGCGACCGGCCTCGGTCATGACGGAGACCAGGCCCGCCTTGGGGTCGGCGTTTTCCGGCAGACGGCAGGTGAGGGAGGGGCTGAGGGACGAGGCAATGCAGTCATTGGCCGTTGCGGTCGGCTTCATGGCCAGAACGGTGTAGCCGAAGCCTTCCTTGCAGGCGACCTCATAGCCGTTGACCGGAGCCGGCTTGGCATCCTTGGCCTTCGGGTCGGCACTGTTCGCCGACATGATCATGGTGCCGATGTAACGAGCATTGACGACGGTACAGGCGATGCCGCTTTCCGCAGCCACGGCCGGGGCCTCTTTCATGCCGCGGTCGATCTCGGCCTTGGTGATCTTCGGCAGCTCGGCCGGTGCCGCCGCCTGGGCGACGACCGGCGCGAGGGCGGCAAATGCCATGGCGGCCAGCGCCATTCCTAAGCGTTTCATCCGTTGTTTCTCCTGAGCGGCCATGGGCCGTACGTGTTTTCCGTCTTAAGCCGTGTCCGGAACCAATGGTCAAGCAGCCCGTGATGGCATTAGTTTGACGATGCGCCCGTCCGCGGCGCAAGTCCGTACCACCTTGGAGGCGATCTTGAGCGACGATGCAGAGGTCGAGGAACGTCGTCCGGTCCTTGTCTATCCCTTCGATACCGTTCCCGAGACGGGAACCGGCGATGCGGTGGAGGTGGCACCGGGGGTCCTGTGGCTGCGCATGCCGCTCAACTTCTCCCTGAAGTTCATCAATGTCTGGGCGCTTCGGGACGGGGACGGCTGGGCGATCGTCGATACCGGGATCCAGACCAAGGAGACCGCCGACGCGTGGCGGGCGGCGTTCAAGGGCGCGCTCGGGGGGCTGCCGGTGACCCGGGTCTTCGTTACCCACATGCACCCGGACCACGTGGGCATGGCCGGCTGGCTGGTGCGGAAGTTCGACGCGCGGCTTTGGATGTCACGGCTGGAATACATCACCTGCCGCATGCTGGCCGCCGACACGGGTCGGGAGGCCCCGCAGGACGGCATCCGCTTCTACAAGGGGGCCGGCTGGTCGGAGGATGCCATCGAGACCTATCGCACGCGCTTCGGTGGCTTCGGCAAGGGGCTCTACCCCCTGCCGGACAGCTATCGCCGCATCTGCGCCGGGGAGACGATCCGGATCGGGGATCACGACTGGACGGTGGTGGTCGGCGCGGGGCACTCGCCGGAGCATGCGTGCCTTTACTGCCCGGCCCTGTCGCTGATGATCTCCGGCGACCAGGTGCTGCCCAGGATCTCGTCCAACGTGTCGGTGTTCCCCACCGAGCCGGACGGCGATCCCTTGAACGACTGGCTGACCTCGCTCGCCCATGTGCAGGCGCAAGTTCCCGCCGACGTGCTGGTACTGCCCGCGCACAATGACCCGTTCCACGGACTGCACATCCGCATCGAGCATCTGATCCGGGGGCATGAGCGCTCCCTGATCCGGCTGCACCGGGCCCTGTCCGAGCCGAAACGGGCGATCGATGTGTTCGGGGCCCTGTTCGCGCGCCCCATTGGCCCGGATCTGATCGGCATGGCGACAGGAGAGAGCCTGGCGCACATCAACTGCCTGCTCCATCGCGGACAGATCGTGCGCGAGAGCGATGCCGAGGGCGTCATCTGGTACCGGGCCGTCTGAGCGCCTGCGACCACACAATCAGGGACTATCGGGGACAGAGATCATGACGGACCGGATCACCTCGGCCTTCGGGCCCTTCAGCACGGCTCGCGAGGTTGCGGCCGGCCATGACCTGACCGGCTGGACCGCCGTGATCACGGGCGCGGCCACCGGCATCGGCATCGAGACCGCCCGGGCGCTGGCCGAGCGCGGCTGCGAGGTGGTGATCGCCGTCCGCAAGCCGGAGCTGGGCGCGGCGGCCGCCGAGGCGATCGGCCAGACGGCCACCGGGCCGAAGCCGCGGGTGGAGGCGCTGGACCTGGCCAGCCTCTCCTCGGTGCGGGCCTTTGCCGACCGCTGGGGACGCCGCCCCCTGCATCTGCTGATCAACAATGCCGGTGTCATGGCCTGTCCGCTCGGCCATACCGAGGACGGCTTCGAAATGCAGATCGGCACAAACCATTTCGGCCATTATCTGCTGGCCGTCCGCCTGGCCCCGTCGCTGATGGACGGCGCACAGGCGAGGGGCGGGCCCGTGCGGCTGGTGGCGCTCTCCTCCATCGCCCATCGCCGGGCGGGCGTGAATTTCGACGACCCCAACTATGTGAAGCGCCCCTATGACAAATGGGAGAGCTATGGCCAGTCCAAGACCGCCAATGCCCTGTTCGCCGTCGGGTTCCACAACCGCTTCAAGCGCCACGGCATCACCGCCAATGCGGTCATGCCCGGCGGCATCATGACGCCACTGCAGCGCCACCTGCCCCGGGAGGAGATGATCGGGATGGGCTGGATGGACGCGGACGGCAACCTCGCCCAGGGCTTCAAGACGCCGGAGCAGGGGGCCTCCACCAGTGTCTGGGCGGCTGTCGGTTCGGAGCTGGCGGGGATCGGCGGCCTCTACCTGGAGGATTGCGCCCAGGCCCTGCCGGCGTCGCAGGCCCCGCGGATGCGCGGGGTGGAGGACTATGCCCTCGACCCGGTCCTGGCCGACCGGCTCTGGGCCCTGTCCCAGTCCATGACGGGCGCGTGAGGCCGACATGAGCGTGATCATCCGACCCGTGCGGCCGGGGGAGGCCCCGCTGGTCCTGGGCTTCATCCGGGCCCTGGCCGACTACGAGAAGCTGAGCCACGAGGTGGTGGCCACGGAAGATGGACTGGCGGCGGAGCTGTTCGCCCCCCGCCCCCGGGTGTTCTGCGACATTGCGGAGCTGGACGGGATGCCCGTGGGTTTTGCCCTGTGGTTCTACAACTATTCCACCTTTGTGGGCCGCTGCGGCATCTGGCTGGAGGACCTGTTCGTGCTGCCGCAGGCCCGCGGGGCCGGGGCGGGCAAGGCCCTGCTCCAGGGACTGGCCCGGCGGTGCGTCGCCGAGGGGCTTGGCCGACTGGAATGGTCCGTGCTGGACTGGAATGCCCCGGCCATCGGCTTCTATGACAGTCTGGGGGCCGATGCGATGGACGGCTGGACCACCCGCCGCCTGCACGGGGCGGCCCTGCGGCACCTGGGGAGCGCGGGTTGAGGATCCGGCCGTTCCGGCCCGGTGATGGCGAGGCGGTGGTGGCGCTCTGGCGGGATTGCGGCCTGACCCGCAGCTGGAACGATCCGCATCGGGA
>DAINBM010000280.1:0-3968 GCA_036732965.1 Caulobacteraceae bacterium
CCTCAGGCAAGAGAACTCCATCGCCAAGGTTTTCCTCGCCCACATGGTGCACAAGGTGGTGGACACCGCCATCCAGCTGCATGGGGCGCTGGGCTACAGCCACGACACGCCGCTGGCCCGCTGGTACACCCACATCCGCTCCCAGCGGTTGGTGGACGGACCGGACGAGGTGCACCGCTGGACCGTGGGCCGCAACGTGATCAAGGCCTATGAAAAGTTCGGCACCACTGCCTCGGCCGCCGGCGGCGACCTGCTCTGAGCCGTCTCAGACCGACCCGGCGCTGACCCAGCGCCGGGGCCAGCGGGTGCCCAGCAGCTTCACCTGTCCCCTGCCGAGCGCCAGGTTGCGCATGGCCATGGCGGTGAGTTCGCTCACCGCATGCACCGGCTCCAGCCCCTTCACCGGGCTGGTGGCCACGGCCCCGAGGAGCGAGGCGGCATCCACGGCCTTCCACTCCGCCTCCGCCCGGTCGGCCCGGTCCACGGCGAAGAAGTGGCGCTGGGGCCCGGGCGCGTCCGGCGTCTCGATCATCACGCCGATCACCCAGCCAGGGGCCTTCGGGGGCAGTGTCGGGGGCGGGGTCCTCATGGCGGGGACCATGGCGAGGCGGGCGCGGTCTGGCAAGCGCGGGCCCGGCCCTTGCCCGTCCGCAAAATCGCCCCTAAGCCTCCGCCATCCCGTTCCGGAGACCCGTCCTTGAGCACCCGATTCACCCGCGCCATCGTCCGCCCCCCGGCCCCCAGCTATGCGGCGGGGATCACCACCAGCACCGAAGGCGCGCCGGACGTGGCCCTCGCCGTGGCGCAGCACGAGGCCTATGTGCAGGCCCTGATCGGCCTCGGCCTCGCCATCACCCGGCTTCCGGCGGAGGACGCCTATCCCGACAGCACCTTTGTCGAGGACACCGCCGTGGTCACCCCGACGGCGGCGATCCTGACCCGTCCGGGTGCCGCCTCCCGGGCGGGCGAGGTGGCCTCCATGGCCCCGGTGCTGGACGGGGCCTTCGGCGGCCTGGCCCGGATCGAGGCCCCGGGCACGGTGGATGGCGGCGACATCTGTGAAACCGATACCGGGGTGCTGATCGGTGTCGGGGCCCGCACCAACCTTGCCGGCGGCGAGCAGCTGGCCGCCCATCTGGCCCGGCTCGGCCTCAGCTCCGAGATCGTCGACATCACCCCCATCCCGGGTCTGCTGCACCTGAAGACCGGGATCTCCTACCTCGGCGAGGGCCGCATGGCCGTGGCCCCCGGGCTCGCGGACCTGCCCTGTCTCACCCGCTACGAGACCGTCATGCTGCCCCCGGAGGAGGCCTATGCTGCCAACTGCATCCGGGTGAACGACACGGTGCTTATCGCGGCAGGCTATCCCCGCTTCGCCGAAGCCCTCGACAGGCTCGGCTACAAGACCCTGGCGCTGGACATGAGCGAGTTCCGCAAGATGGACGGGGGCCTCAGCTGCCTGTCCCTTCGGTTCTAGGGACCCGGACGAGGGCGGATCATCGCGCCCCCGGGGTGCCGTTATCCGTGTCCGAACAGCTGACAAGGTCGAAGAACTGCTTCGACGGAAACGCCCGGTCGTGGGACGAACCCGCTTCGGGTATGAGGATGTGGACCGGCGCGGGCTGGCCCCGATGGGGTACGTCGTTGATCACATTGTAGTCCGCATCCGTCCCCAGATATTCCCGATC
This sequence comes from Caulobacteraceae bacterium, assembly GCA_036732965.1. Taxonomy (GTDB): domain Bacteria; phylum Pseudomonadota; class Alphaproteobacteria; order Caulobacterales; family Caulobacteraceae; genus CAIMFV01. The sequence continues at coordinate 1,689 of DAINBM010000280.1, forward strand.
GCCCAGCGGCCGGGGGCCTCCATCGGGATCGGGGGGATGCCAGCCCCTGACGGTGACGTCTGTCGTCGATGCCAGATTTTGCAGATTGTCGGTGCCACCGAGCCACGGCAACCACCACGACGTTTCATGGTGCCCGCGATCCGAGACCTCGAACGCGACGTGGCTCGGCCAGTTCGGGCCGCTGTCCACGGCCCGGAATCGGGCGGATATGTCCGGGGCGTGCCGCAGCGCGTAGTGGGCGTTCTCCACAGGACAGCCGGTCAGGAGCCCGGCGGCGAGCATCACAAGTCCGATCACGTGGGTCTGTCCTTATGGTTGTTCCGGAACCTTGCCGCGCCGGCGAAGGCCCGTACCACGCGCAACGCCGTCGGCCCAGAGATCCGTCAGGCGCTGTGCGCGGCCGTCAAACCCCTGCTCTGATGTTCATCACAGCCGCTTCCTGCTCGCGTATCGAGAGTGGCCAGGCCGCGATCACGGAGCATCGAAGGCGGAATGAAACGTCACGTCTCCCTTCGCCGGAGGGCCATTCAGGACGAGGCTCTGGAAGTAGGGATTCGGCTTGCCCTGATAGGTCAGGTCGGGATCGCTCCGGAAGCCGAAGCGGCGGTAGTAGTCCGGGGCCCCCAGCAGAACGCATCCTGCGGCGTCCTCCAGACGATCCAATCCGGCTCGGATCAATGCGCTTCCCACGCCTCTCCGCTGCATCCCCGGCGCGACCGAGACGGGGCCGAGGCCGTACCAATCGCCAGTTCGGCCGTCGATCCGAACCGGAGAAAACGTCACCTGTCCAACCAGTTCGCTGTCCGCTGCGATCGCAACAAGCGAAATGGTCAAGGCCCCGGCCTTACGCAGCGCGCCAATGATCCGGGCTTCATTGCCCTGGCTGAACCGCATGGGCGCGAAGGCGATTGTGGTCATGCGGTCGATCGCCATTGCGTCCCCGGGACGCTCCGGTTCAATGCGCAGGTGGTCGGGTTCGAGCCGTGGGGTCGTGTTCAACGGAGTTTTCCTTCAATGCGTCTAGGTGTGTAACAGGACCGCGGCTCAGGGGCTCAGGCGCTCAGGCCGGGGAACCGCATCGAGATCGCCCGGACTGCGGTCACAAGCCGGGTCGCTGGGTCCCCGGTCACCTCGACAAAGGGCAGGCCTCGGCGCACGAGCTCGGCCCGGCAGCGGGCGTGGAAGTCCCGGCGTGCGGCCTCTGCGGGGAAGTATCGGACCCCGTCGGCCTCGAACGGCACGTCGATGCCGGTGAGCAGATAGAGGTCCGCCGTGTCCGCGAACCGGTCAAACCACGGGGCCCGATGCCCCGTCAGCACATCGGACCAGACGGCGGTCAGCACCGGGTCGGTGTCCTCGACGAGGAGGTGCCTCGCCCAGCGCTCCGAGGCCCGGGTCCCGGCCCGGTGCCCGAGACCGATCCGCCGCAGGTCCTCCGCCCCGCAGTCCTGACCGAAGGTCTCGGTGTAGAGACGGCCATATTCGGGCGCCATCACCGTGCCGAACCGTTCCGCCAGTGCGAGCCCAAGGGTCGACTTGCCCGTGGATTCCGGTCCGAAGAGGCAGATGCGCGGGACGCGCCGAAGAGGCACCGGCGGGGTGATCGCCCCGCCCCCGGCCACGGCGTCCAGCCGCAGGGGGGGCGTCACCGGCACGTATCTCGCCCCGAGACGTGCGGCCAGGACACGACCGGGGGCCTGCCGTGCGGACCCGTAGCCGAACACCACGTCGACCCCGTCCGAGGCGGCGGGCCCGTCCCCGACCGGAGCGGCGTCCCGGATCGTCAGGTGCCCGCAGGCTTCTAGGGCAAAGCTGCGGAGAAAGGCGTCGCGGGCGTCGGCCGGATCGCGCGGGCCTTCCAGCAGGCCCCGCGCCGGTGGCGTCAGGTCGGCCGTGTCGTCTCCCGCCACCATTCCCATCCTCCCCACACCGTCATCACCAGCAGGCCTGCATAGAGAACCGCAGTGAGGTGAAGCCCCTGGCCGTAGTAGGTCGCGGTGGAGATGGCGTCCACCACCGCCCAGACCAGCCAGTTCTCCAGCTTCTTGCGGTCCTGGAGGAACTGGGCCAGCAGGCTGGTCCCGGTCAGGCTGGCATCGGCCAGGGAACTGGCGGCCGCCGTCGTCTGGCCTGCCCACCAGCCGATGCCGAGGGACACGGCCAGCACCAGGACGGTGAGGACCAGCGTGCGCACGACCCCCAGCCGGGTGATCTTCGGCGCATGCCCATGGTCGCCTCGCAGCCAGTACCACCAGCCATAGACCTGCACGAAGATGAAGA
>DAINBM010000281.1:0-3963 GCA_036732965.1 Caulobacteraceae bacterium
TTCACGTCCACGGCGGCCACCACGCACTGGGCCCCGAAGGCGTCTGCCATGCGCGAGACCAGATCCGGATCCTCCACGGCGGCGGTGTTCACCGATACCTTGTCCGCGCCCGCCCGCAGCAGACGGCGGGCATCCTCCACGGTGCGGACGCCGCCCCCGACTGACAGGGGCATGAAACAGACATCGGCGGTACGGGCGATCACGTCCAGGATGGCGGTGCGCTGGTCGGAGGAGGCGGTGATGTCCAGGAACATCAGCTCGTCCGCCCCGGCGGCGTCATAGGCGGCCGCCTGCTCCACCGGGTCCCCGGCATCGCGCAGGGCGACGAAGTTCACGCCCTTGACCACGCGGCCGTCCTTGACGTCGAGACACGGTATGACGCGCGTCTTGATCATGGCCGGTCAGCCCCCGGCCCGCGGCGCGGTCCGCCGGGCGGCACTGAGGGCCTCCGCCGGTCGGATGGCACCGGTATAGAGGGCCTTGCCCAGCACGGCCCCCGCGATCGGCGCACCGGGTCGCGACTTCAGGGCCTCGATGTCGGCGAGGGACGCCATGCCCCCGGACGCGATCACCGGGATCCCCACGGCGTCGGCCACCTCTCCCACCTGCGCCACATTGACGCCCGTGAGGGTGCCGTCCCGTCCGATGTCGGTGACGATCAGGGCGCTGACCCCGGCATCCTCGAAGCGCCGGGCGAGGTCGACGGCGGTCAGGTCCGAGGACTCCACCCAGCCGTTCACGGCCACCCGGCCGTCGCGGACGTCCACGCCGACGGCGACCTGCTCGGGAAAGGCGGCGGCCGCCGCACGGACCAGGGCCGGATCGCTGACGGCCACGGTGCCGAGGATCACCCGGCTGACCCCGGCCTCGAGCCAGGTCTCGATGGCATCGAGGGTCCGGATGCCGCCGCCCACCTGCACCGGCACGGCCACGGCCTTCAGGATGGCGGACACGGCGCCGGCGTTCATGGAGCGACCCTCCACGGCCCCGTCCAGGTCCACCACGTGCAGCCACTGGAACCCCTCGCGGACGAAGCGGGTCGCCTGGTCCGCCGGACTGTCGTTGAACACGGTCACCGCGGTCATGTCGCCCTGCAGCAGCCGCACGCAGTGGCCGCCCTTCAGGTCGATGGCAGGATAGAGGATCACGGCTTCCACTCCAGAAAACGCTGTATCAGGGCAAGGCCCGCTGCCTGGCTCTTCTCCGGGTGGAACTGCACACCGGCCACATTGTCCCGCGCCACCACCGCACAGAAGCGGCCGCCGTGATCCACCTCCGCCGCGCAGTCGTCTGCCCGGGTCGGGTGGAAGGCGAAGGAGTGGGTGAAATACATGTGCTCGCCATCGCTCATGCCGTGCAGCAGGGGATGGTCCCGCCGGGGATGCACCGTGTTCCAGCCCATGTGCGGCACCTTCGCCTCGTGGGTGGCGGGCGCAAGCCTGCGGACCTCTCCGCCGATCCAGCCCAGACCGGCCGTCTCGCCGAACTCCAGGCCGCGGTCCGCCAGCAGCTGCATGCCCACGCACACGCCCATGAAGGCGGCACCCCGGGTCCGGACGGCTTCGGTCATGGCCTCCACCAGGCCGTCGCGGGCGGTGAGGGCGGCCATGCAGGCGCGGAAGGCCCCGACGCCGGGCAACAGGATGCTGTCAGCCTGTGCGACAAAGGCCGGGTCGGCGGTCGCCCGGATGTCGAAGGCCGTGTCGAGGGTCCGCGCCGCCGCCCACAGGGCCTTTTCGGCGGAGGGCAGGTTTCCGGACCCGTAGTCGATCAGCGCGACCGTCCGCATGGGGTTCAGAGCACGCCCTTCGTCGAGGCGGCCTGGCCCGCCGTCTTCGGATCGATCTCCACGGCGGTGCGCAGGGCCCGGGCCAGGGCCTTGAACCCGCTTTCGGCGATGTGGTGATTGTTCTCCCCGTACAGGGTCTCCAGGTGCACGCAGGCGCCGGCATTCATGGCGAAGGCCTGGTGGAACTCCCGGAACAGCTCGGTGTCGAAATCGCCCAGCTTGTCCCGGGTGAACTGGACCTTCCAGATCAGATAGGGACGATTGCACAGGTCCACGGCGCAACGGGTGAGGGTCTCGTCCATGGGTACATAGGCATGGCCGAAGCGACGCACGCCCCTGAAGCCCGGCAGGGCCTGGGCGAAGGCCTGGCCCAGCACGATGCCGACGTCCTCCACCGTGTGGTGCATGTCGATGTGCAGGTCGCCCTCAGCCTCGATCTCCAGGTCGAAGCCCCCGTGGCGGCCGAAGCTGTCGAGCATGTGGTCATAGAAGCCGATGCCCGTCCCGATCCGGCAGCTGCCGGTTCCATCCAGGTCGAGCGTCACCCGGATCTTCGTCTCCCGGGTCTCACGAACCACCTCGGCCGTGCGGGACCGGGGGTCGGGGTGCGCGTCGGTCATCCGTCCACAGCTCCTTGGCAATACGCGTAACCGGCCCGCCGTTCCGGCGGGTGGTCATCGCTAGAGGATCCCCGCCGCCTGCGCCAGAGACTTCAGGGCCACCTGCGGCCGGGGGCCGTAGTGATCGATGACCTCGGCCGCGGCGATCGAACCCAGGCGCCCGCAGGCGGCCGGGGCCAGACCCCGGGCCATGCCGAACAGCACACCGGCGGCGTACTGGTCGCCGGCCCCGGTGGTGTCCAGCACCTGCCGGGCGGGCGCCGCCGGGACGTCCACCCGGGCCCCGTCGGTCAGGATCACCGACCCATGCTCCCCCCGGGTGACACAGGCCGTCCGGGTCCGCGCGCCCAACAGGGCAGCGGCAGTGTCGAAATCCGACGTCTGGAACAGGGCGCAGGCCTCCGCCTCATTGGCGAAGACGATGTCGATCTCGCTGTCGATGAAGGTCAGCAGCGCGGTCCGGTGGCGCTCCACCACAAAGGCATCCGAGAGCGTCAGGGCGATCTTGCGCCCCGCGTTCCGGGCGAGCCGGGCGGCCTTGACGAAGGCCAGACGCGCCTCGTCCGGATCGAACAGATAGCCTTCCAGATAGACGATGGTGGAGGCACGGACCACCTCGGCCTCCACATCCGCGGGGGTCAGCAGGTTCGCCGCCCCGAGATAGGTGCACATGGTGCGCTGGCCGTCCGGGGTGACGTTGATCAGGCACCGGCCGGTGCCCGGTCCCCCGGCGGGCAGGGCCTGCGGCTTGAAATGCACGCCCTGGGCGGTGATGTCGTGCCGGAAGATCTCGCCGAGCTTGTCGGCGGCGACCTTGCCGATATAGGCCGCCGATCCGCCCAGGCTGGCCACGCCGGCCACCGTGTTGCCCGCCGATCCGCCCGAGGCCTCGATGCCGGACCGCATGCGGGCATAGAGGCTTTCGGCGCGGGAATCATCGATGAGGGTCATCGCGCCCTTGGCCAGCCCTTCCGACTGCAGGAAGGTGTCGTCCGCCGGCGCGATCACGTCGACAATGGCGTTGCCAACGGCGCAGACGTCGTAGGAAGCAGGCATCGGGCTCTCAATTCTGGGAAATCAGGGAGGGCGGAGTATAGCGTTGCGGATGGGCGGGGCAATGGAGGCGACACTCCAGATCCGTCCGGGACGGCATACGCGGTTCATGCGGCGTCTGAAATGCGCTAGGAACGGGCCCATGACGCCACGCGCCCCCATGTCCGCGGTCCTGATCCTGGCCGGAATCCTGGCCGGAATCCTGGCCGGAGGCGGTCCGGCGTTCACCGCTCCGCCGCCCCGCCCCGCCCCACCCGCCCCGGCGGCCCCCGCCGCGGCTCCGCGGCCCCTGGACGGGGCCACCCAGGACACCGTCCGCCGTCTGCTGGGAGAGCCGGATGTCGCCCATGCGGAAGGCGAGGGCGCGCTGTGGACCTATCGTCTGGAGCCCTGCGTCCTGATGGTCGCCTTCCGGCAGTCCGGCCACGGCCTGACGGTCACCTCGACCCTGGCCGGCTCCCGGCAGCGGGGGCGGCAAGCCCCGGCCGTCGGAGACTGCCT
>DAINBM010000282.1:0-3929 GCA_036732965.1 Caulobacteraceae bacterium
CGCAGGTCAGCAGCAGCAGGGTGATGTCGATCCCCCGCCCGAACCGCAGCGCCCCGTGCTGGCCCAGCCAGACCAGCAGCCCCACGGCGAAGGGCGACAGGATCAGGCACTCGATCAGGAGGCCGCCCTGCGCGTCGGCCCGGGTCTGCTTGCGCACGGCCCCGTAGCCCGCAAAGCTGCCCGCCAGCACCAACGCCACCCAGGGCGGGGCCCCCAGCGCCACGGCCTGGGCCAGCACGCCGAGGGTGGCCAGCGTCAGGGCCACCACGCCCCAGCGATTGATGCGCTCCCGGAAGAACAGGGCCCCCACGGCGGCATTGACCAGGGGATTGATGTAGTAGCCGAGACTGGCGGACAGGGTCTGGCCCATGCTCACCGCCCAGACATAGACCATCCAGTTGGTGGCGATCAGGGTGGCGGACAGGGCCAGCAGGGCCAGCTGGCGGGGCTGGACCAGCACGGCCCGCACCGGACCCACGCCCCCGGTCAGCAGCACCAGTCCCAGGGACACGGGCACGGCAAAGACCGTGCGCCAGCCCACGATCTCCCAGGCACTGGCCCCCCGCACCCCCATCTGGTGGAACAGGAGCGGAAACGCCCCCCAGATCACGTAGCAGACCAGGGCGGCGATCAGGCCGGTGCGGTCGAGGCTCTCCGGCGCACGGGTGGACGCGGGCAGCGGGCTCATCCCGCCGCCGGCCGTTCGGAGATGTAGTCGGCGGAGCGCATCTCCTGCAGGCGGCTGACCGTGCGCTCGAACTCGAAGGCCCCGTCACCGGCGGGATAGAGATCCTCCGGCTCGGCCTCGGCCAGCACGACGAGCTTGGCCCGGGCCTCGTACAGGGCATCCACCAGGGTGACGAAGCGGGCGGCCTCGTTGCGGCGGCTGGCGTCCAGCCGGGGCACGTCCCAGAGGAAGACGGTATGGAACCGCTCGGCAATGGCCAGATAGTCCTGGGGGCCGAGGGCCAGACCACAGACGCTGTTGAAATGGGTCTTCAGCCGCCCGCCCACGGCGTGGGGAAAGGTGAGCTGGCGGCCCAGCACGTTCAGGGTGGCCCCCGTCTCGGCATCCCCGGCCAGCATCTCGTCCCACAGGGCGTCGAAGGCCGCGGACTGGGCCGGGGCGAGGGGCGTGAAATAGACCGGGCGGCCCTTCAGGCGGTCCAGCCGGAAATCCTTGGGCCCGGCCACCGCCACCACCTCCATCCGCTCGCCGATCAGGGCGATGAAGGGCAGGAACAGCTGGCGGTTGATGCCGTTGGCATAGAGGGCCTCCGGCGCCCGGTTGGAGGTGGCCACCACTACCACGCCCCGCTCGAACAGGGCCTCGAACAGGCGGCCGAGGATCATGGCATCGGCAATGTCGGTGACATGGAACTCGTCGAAGCACAGCAGCCGCGCGCCCTCGGCGATGCGGTGGGCGGTGGGGGCGATGGGATCATCGCCCCTGGCGACGCCGAAGCGGGCCTTGCGGGCGGCGGCATCCCCCTCGCGCCAGGCCTTGATGTCCGCATGGACGCCGGCCATGAAGGCGTGGAAATGGGCCCGGCGCTTCCTCGTCACCGGGGCGGAGTCGAAGAACAGGTCCATCAGCATGGACTTGCCCCGTCCCACCGGGCCGTGGAGATAGACCCCCCGGGGCGGCTCCCGGCGCCGGAAGGGGTTGAGGCTGAAGCCCGGCTCGCCCCAGCCGTTCAGCTCGCCCTCAAGACGGGCGAGGCTCTCCACCGCCCGGGCCTGGGCGGCGTCGGGGGTGATCTCGCCCCGCTTGAGGCGCGTCTCATAGGCGGTGCGGATGGATTGCGGCATGGCGGGTCCCTGGGCCCCGTCCTAGCGGATTGACGCGGGCTCGCAACCCCGGACGCCCGCAATGTGCGCGCTCGCCGCGACAAATCCCGCCGCAGGGGAAGCTATCCGCGCCTCCCCCCCTTTTTTCACAGGGAAAATCCGCTAGTCTCGCCGACCCACTTCAGGACGGCGGGCACGGATCGGCCTTCGATTCGCGCCCCTCGGCCGCAACATCCGGACGACCCCATGAAGCTCAATATCGAGCGCGCGGCGCTGATGAAGGCGCTCGGACACGTACAGAGCGTCGTTGAGCGGCGCAACACCATCCCCATCCTGTCCAACGTGCTCCTGTCGGCGGAGCGCGGGGGCCTGTCCTTCTCCGCCACCGATCTCGACATGGAGATCGTCGACGAGACCGCCGCGGAGGTGAGCACCACGGGCCAGATCACCGCCCCCGCCCACATCCTCTACGAGATCGTGCGCAAGCTGCCCGACGGGGCGCAGGTGGAGCTGAAGTTCAACGGCGAGGATCCCCGCCTGTCCATCCAGGCCGGCCGGTCCAAGTTCAACCTGCCGGTGCTGCCCGCCGGTGACTTCCCGGTGATGTCCTCCGACGGCCTGTCGTCCCGCATCAGCGTCGATTCCGACGCCCTGACCCGGCTGATCGACAAGACCCGGTTCGCCATCTCCACGGAGGAGACCCGCTACTATCTGAACGGCCTCTATGTGCACACGGTGATGGAGGACGGCGCGCCCAAGCTGCGCTGCGTGGCGACGGATGGCCACCGGTTGGCCCTGGCCGAGATGCCCGCTCCGGAAGGTTCCGTCGGCGCCCCCGGCGTGATCATCCCCCGCAAGACCATCCAGGAGGCGCGGCGCCTGCTGGAGGACGCCGGCGAGATGGTGGAGCTGCAGGTGTCCCCCGCCAAGGTCCGCTTCGAGTTCGGCAAGGCGTCCCTGACCTCCAAGGTCATCGACGGGGCCTTCCCCGACTACATGCGGGTCATTCCGAAGGACAACACCAAGATCGTGCGGCTGGACAACAAGCTGTTCGAGCAGGCCGTGGACCGGGTGGCCACCATCTCGGCGGAGAAGTCCCGCTCGGTGAAGCTGGCCATCGAGGCCGGGCGCCTGACCCTGACCGTGCGCAACATGGAAGCCGGCCAGGGGGTGGAGGAGCTGGAGATCGACTACGACGGCGACGCCTTCGAGATCGGCTTCAATGCCCGCTATCTGCTCGATGTCTGCGGCCAGATCGAGGGGGAGACCATGGAGATGCGCTTCGCCGATCCGGCCTCGCCGACCCTGGTGCTCGACCCCACCGATGCGGGCGTGCAGTACGTGCTGATGCCGCTGCGGGTCTGATCCCGAGCGGCGTCAAGCTCTTTCAATGTCTATTGTTCGAGGCGGCCTGTGACCGGTCGCCCTCGCCGATCCGCGAGAGCGACAGGTCGTCAGGTCGTGATCGTCGCCGTGTCGTTCGGTCTCAGAACGACTGCGCGACGAAGCCGATGGCCGCGACCGGCAGGGCGGTCAGCAGGATCACCAGAACCGAATTGCCGAAATTGTCGGCCCAGTTGGCAAAGTTCGTCATCTTCTATCCCCGTTTTATGTCGCCGCCGATGCGAGACAGCCGAAGATCAGCACTGACCCCAAAAACACACATTCAGGGGTAGATCGTGCCTCGTCAGCGACAATCAGGTATATAGTTCTCCCCCATTCCCATTTCAAATTAAAATGCTGCAATGCGGCATGAGGGGTGAGCGCGGCCTCGCCTGGGACGACGGAGCATGCTTAAGGTCCCGCTGATGTCCGCCGCGCCGATCCAGTCCCTGACCCTCACCGACTTCCGCAGCTATGGGACGGCCAGCCTCGATCTGTCCGGCGGCAGCGTGTTCCTGTTCGGACCCAACGGGGCGGGCAAGACCAATGTGCTGGAGGCCGTCTCCTGGCTGGCCCCCGGCCGCGGCCTGCGGGGGGCACCGGCCCAGGAGGCGGGACGCCGCATGCCCGGCGAGACCGGCGGTCGGGCCTGGGCCGTGGCGGCGACGGTGCAGCTGCCCGCCGACGGAGCGGGGGCGGACCCCCGCCGGATCGGCACCGGGCTGGATGGTCCCGGCGGCCGGCGGATCGTGCGC
>DAINBM010000283.1:0-3927 GCA_036732965.1 Caulobacteraceae bacterium
ACGGGGGTCGCGCGGCGTCGTCCCTGTCCGGGTCGCCCGACGTGTTCGCGGCCCTCGGGGTGAACATCCATGCGTCCGCGGAGATCCAGCGGCAGTGTCTGGACGAGGCCGGACTATGCGTCCTGTTCGCTCCCAACCATCATCGGGCCATGCGTCATGTGGCGCCTGTGCGGGGGGAACTGGGCTTCCGCACCCTGTTCAACCTGCTGGGCCCGCTGTCCAATCCGGCGGGCGCACGCCGCCAGCTGCTGGGCGTCTACGACCGGGCCCTGGTGCCCGTCCTGGCCGAAGTCCTCGGACGGTTGGGTGCCGACCGCGCCTGGGTGGTGCACGGCGGCGGCCTCGACGAACTCACCACGACGGATACCAGTCTCGTGGCCGAGTGGCGGGAGGGCGCGGTGCGTACCTTCACCGTCGATCCGGCGGTGCTGGGCCTGACCCGGGCCCGGGTCGAGGACCTGCGCGGCGGTGACCCGGCGCACAATGCCGCGGCGATGACGGCCCTGCTGGAGGGCGCGCCCGGCGCCTACCGGGACATTGTGCTCCTGAACGCCGCCGCCGTCTTCGTGATCGCCGGTCACTGCGACGCCCTCGAAGAGGGACTGGTGCTGGCCCGGCGATCCATCGATTCGGGCGCCGCCCGCACGGCCCTTGCCACCCTGGTCCGCCTGACCTCCGCCCAAGCCGCATGAGCCCAGAGCATGAGTGACGACATCCTTGCCCGGATCGCCGCCTACAAGCGGGTTGAGGTCTCAGACCGCCGGACCGCCACATCCGATGCCGAACTGTCGGCCCGCATCTCGGCCCAGTCTCCCCCGCGGGGGTTCGCCACCGCGCTGGCGAGCGCATCTGCCGCGCGGCCGGACCGGCTGGCCCTGATCGCGGAGATCAAGAAGGCCAGCCCGTCCAAGGGGCTGATCCGGGCCGACTTCGATCCGCCGGCCCTGGCCCGGGCCTACCAGGACGGGGGCGCCACCTGTCTCAGCATCCTGACCGATACCCCGAGCTTCCAGGGGTCGGACGCGGTCTTCGTCGCCGCACGGGACGCCGTGACCCTTCCCTGCATCCGCAAGGAGTTTCTGGTGGATCCGTGGCAGGTGAGCGAATCCCGGGCCCTGGGCGCGGACGCCATCCTCGTGATCCTGGCCATGATCGACGACACCCTTGCCGGCGAACTGATGGCCGAAGCCGCCCGCCTCGGCATGGACGCGCTGGTCGAGGTCCACGATGCCGCGGAAATGGCGCGCGCAGCCCGCCTGGGTGCCACGCTGGTCGGCGTCAACAACCGCGACCTGAGAAGCTTCACCGTCGACCTCGCCAATACCGAAACCCTTGCCCGCCTTGCCCCGGAGGGGGCTCTGCTGGTCACCGAAAGCGGGATCTTCACCTCTGCCGACGTCGAAAGCCTGGCCGCCTGCGGTGCCCGCGCCATGCTGGTGGGCGAGAGCCTCATGCGCCAGGCGGACGTGGCGGCGGCCACCCGCAACCTGCTGGGTTGAGCTTCGGCACGCCGGCCACGGTCAGAATGGTAATTGACTGTTAATCCGGAACATCTACAGAACGTGCATGATTTGTTCTCGGACCACCCGGGGATTCGGCGGAGCACGCGGCCATCATGCTGACACGCAAGCAGCACGAACTTCTCATGTTCATCCATGAGCGGATCAAGGAAACCGGGGTGTCACCGTCGTTCGACGAGATGAAGGAAGCGCTCGACCTCGCCTCCAAATCCGGTATCCACCGCCTGATCACGGCGCTCGAGGAACGGGGGTTCCTGCGTCGGCTGGCCCACCGGGCCCGCGCCCTGGAAGTGGTCCGCCTGCCGGATCAGGCGACCACCAGCGCGCCCGCCGGCGGACGACGCGCCTTCCAGCCCCGGGTGATCGAGGGATCGGCACCGCCTCCCGTTCCGGCCCAGGGCCAGGCGCAGGTGGCCAGCCTCCTGTCGAACGACGTGAGGGAGTTGTCCATTCTGGGAAAGATCGCCGCCGGGACCCCCATCGAGGCGATCCAGTACGAACGCGATCGGATGCCGGTGCCGGAAAGCCTGCTGGGCACCGGAGACCACTTCGTTCTGGAGGTCCAGGGCGACAGCATGATCGAGGCGGGGATCTTCGACGGGGACTTCGTCGTCATCAAGCGTACAGACAATGCCAATAACGGCGACATCGTCGTGGCGCTGGTGATGCAGGAGGAAGCCACCCTCAAGCGTCTACGGCGCAAGGGGGGCGCCATCGCGCTGGAGCCTGCGAACAAGGCCTACGAGACCCGGATCTACGGCCCGGATCAGGTGGAGGTCCAGGGCAAGCTGGTCGGCCTGATCCGCCGGTACCAGTAGCGCAACCCGCTCACGGAGCGAGGCCGGGCGGGCGGGTCCAGGGTCGATGGCCCCGGTGCTCGCTGGTCCAGTCGAGCCCCCACCCGTCCCCCTGCCCGACCACCTCCGCCGCCCCGTACAGGCGGAATGTCTCGGGACGAAGTACCAGCGGCCGTCGACAGTCGGCGGGAACCGGCACCGGTGCTGCCAGGAGCAGGATGTCACTCTCGCACAACTCCCCAAGCGCCGCGTGCGAGGGTCTGCGACGGGTGAACCAGGCGGCGATGCGCGGGTGGCTGTCGGCGGGCCCGCGGCACATGTCCCGCGTGCATCGGAAATGATCGGACGGCCCGGCTAACCGCAGACCCCGATGCTGCGCAAAGCTCTCGAAGGCAAATTGCCGCCTGTCAGGACGCATCGCGACCACCTCACCGCGCACAATGTCCGCGGCATTGCTGCCGTCCGGCCCGAGCCACGCCACCGGTGCGGGGGGCCGCGGCCAGGCCAGCACCGCCAGAGCCAGCACCCCACCGATCCACCGGAGCCGACCGCGCCACAGTATGGCCAGCAGCAGCCCGCAGAAGCTGATCAGCAGCGCGGGATCGGGCGCGCTGGCCACCTGTGCCTGAGCCCCGGGCAGATGGGCGAACAGGTGCGCGACCCCCAGAATGCCCTGCGCCCCCAATCCGGCCACATGAAGGACGGGCGCCAGGGCTCCCGGTCCGGCCTGAGCGGCCTCCAGAAGCGCGGCCAGGGCAATCGAGGGCATGACCACCGCGCTTGCCAGAAAATCGGCCAGCAGATTTGCCGGGGTCCCGTAGAGGGCCGTGCGGTTGAAATGCTGGATCGAGAAGGGCCCGGTGGCGAGGCCTGCCACCGTGGCCACCACCGCGAGGCTGACCAGGGCGTCCCGGATCGCCTGGACCGACCGGATGACGAAGGTCGCGGACACGGCGCGGTCCCGGACGGGCCGCCAACTCTCGGCCACAGCGACCAGCGCGCCGGTCGCACAGAAGGACATCTGGAAGCCGGGCTGGACCACGCTCTCGGGCTCCAGCACCAGGACCACCAGGGCGGCAACCGACAGGGCGTGGAGACTGACCACCCGGCGATCGAACAGGCGTGCCACGAACGCGACGGCGGCTGTGATGGCCGCACGCCGGGCCGGTGGATGCGCACCGGACAGGGCGAGATAGACCAGCACCGCAACCAGACCGCAGACGGATGCCAGCTTGTGACCCGGAATCCGGACCGCCAGGGCCGGTGTGGCGGCCACCGCCAGCCGGACCGCGAGATAGACAAAGCCGCTGACCGCCGCCATGTGCAGCCCGGCAATGGCCAGCATGTGCGCGAGCCCGGAGCCCCGCAGGTCCTCCTCCGCCGCCTTGGGCAGCCACGCCTCATGGCTGGTGGCCAGGGCCGCGACCAGTCCGGTGGAGGGGCGTCCGGCACCGCGCAGCGCATCGAGGTCCCCGGCCAGTCGGGACGCGAGGGTCCAACGCCAACGGTTCAGCCACGCCTCCCCCCCATCGATCCCGCCGAGATCCCCACCGGGAGACACGGTCACCGCGGACAGGGCGGCCCCCACACCTCCGATCACCTCGAAATAG
>DAINBM010000284.1:0-3911 GCA_036732965.1 Caulobacteraceae bacterium
AGGGGTGATGACCACTATCGCATGGAAACCCAGGGGTGCGCCGGGCGATGTGCTCGCCGTCATTGCCCTGTCCGCCGTCGGCCTCGTCTGGTCGCTCTGCGCCGCCGCCTTCGCGGACGACGCGCCGTTCCGCATTCATGCCTATGTGATCCTCGGGGCCTCCGTCGCCGCGCTGATCGCCTGTGTGGCGGGTCTGGCCGATGGCCGCTTCGTCAACCGGCCGGACCGGTACGCCGATGACGTGATCCGGGCGGGAGTGTTCGCGTCCCTGTTCTGGGGCGTCGTGGGCATGCTGGTGGGGGTGGTCATCGCCTGCCAGCTGGCCTGGCCCGACCTGTTCTACTTCCCCGGGGCCGGGTGGCTGAACTTCGGACGGCTGCGGCCGGTCCACACCTCCGGCGTGGTCTTCGCCTTTGGCGGCAACGTGCTGCTGGCGACCTCGTTCTACGTGGTGCAGCGCACCTGCCGGGCGCGGCTGTTCGGCGGCGTGGCCTCATGGTTCGTGTTCTGGGGCTACCAGCTGTTCATTGTGCTGGCCGCATCCGGCTATGTCATGGGGATCACCCAGGGCAAGGAATATGCCGAGCCGGAGTGGTACACCGACCTGTGGCTGACCCTCGTCTGGGTGGTCTACCTGCTGGTGTTCCTGGGGACGATCTGGAAGCGCAAGGAACCGCACATCTATGTGGCCAACTGGTTCTACCTGGCCTTCATCGTCACCATCGCGGTCCTGCACATCACCAACAACCTGGCGGTGCCGATCAGCCCCTTCTCCTCCAAGAGCTATGACATCTTCGCCGGTGTGCAGGATGCCCTGACCCAGTGGTGGTACGGCCACAACGCCGTGGGCTTCTTCCTGACGGCGGCGTTCCTGGCCATCATGTACTACTTCATCCCCAAGCGGGCGGAGCGGCCGATCTATTCCTACCGGCTGTCCATCGTCCACTTCTGGGCCCTGATCTTCATCTACATCTGGGCGGGTCCGCACCACCTGCACTACACGGCCCTGCCCCAGTGGGCACAGACCCTGGGGATGACATTCTCGATCATGCTGTGGATGCCCTCCTGGGGGGGCATGATCAACGGGCTGATGACGCTGTCCGGGGCCTGGGACAAGCTCCGCACCGACCCGGTGCTGCGCATGCTGGTGGCGGCGGTGGCCTTCTACGGCATGGCGACCTTCGAGGGGCCGGTGATGTCGATCCGCGAGGTCAATGCGCTCAGCCACTACACTGACTGGACCATCGGCCATGTGCACTCCGGTGCGTTGGGCTGGGTCGGCTTCATCAGCTTCGGCGCGATCTACTGCATGGTGCCATGGCTCTGGAAGAAGTCGCGGATGTATTCCAACGCCCTCATCGAGTGGCATTTCTGGATCTCCACCATCGGGATCCTCCTCTACATCACCTCCATGTGGGTGTCCGGGATCATGGAAGGGCTCATGTGGCGCGAATACACGCCGCAAGGGTTCCTGGCCCACACCTTCGTGGAAACCGTCGCCGCCAAGCACGTGGAATACGTGGTCCGGATGGCGGGGGGGCTGATGTACCTCTCAGGTGTCCTGCTCATGATCTACAACGTCTGGCGAACCATCCGGGGGGATGCCCCCGAGGAGGTCGCGACCACCGACCTCGCCTATCCCGCCAACGCCGTCGCGGCCGAATAGGGGAGGACCGGACATGAAGTTCAATCACGGTTTCTTCGAACGTCACTCCATCGCGCTCCTGATCGGCATCGTCATCGTGGTGTCCATCGGCGGCCTGGTGGAAATCGCGCCCCTGTTCTTCATCGAGAACACCATCGAGAAGGTGGAGGGCATGCGCCCCTACACCCCCCTCGAGCTGGCGGGCCGGGACATCTACATCCGCGAGGGCTGCTATCTGTGCCACTCGCAGATGATCCGGCCCCTCAAGGACGAGGTGGAGCGCTACGGCCACTACAGCCTGGCCGCCGAGAGCATGTACGATCACCCGTTCCAGTGGGGGTCCAAGCGCCTCGGTCCGGACCTCAGCCGGGTGGGGGGCAAGTACTCCGACAGCTGGCACCGGGATCACCTGATCAACCCGCGCAGCCTCGTGCCCGAGTCCATCATGCCGCCCTATGCCTTCATGGCGGACCGGCCCCTCGACTCTCACAACATCGACGCGAAGATGCGGGCGCTGAAGGTGGAGGGCGTGCCCTACACGGACGAGATGATCGCCGATGCCAAGGCCGATCTGAACGCCCAGGCGGACACCTATGCCGACGGGACGAAGCTGAAGAAGCACTATGGCGACAGGGCCGCCCAGCGGGACTTCGGCGGCGCGGCCAAGGTGACGGAGATGGACGCCCTGGTAGCCTATCTGCAGATGCTGGGAACCCTGGTCGACTTCTCCAAGTACCACCCCGAACGTCCGGAGAACAACCGATGAGCGGGCTCACCTACGAAACGGTATCCCGCATCGCGCAGCAGGCCGGGACCCTCTATTTCGCCGTGATCTTCGCCGTGGCGATCGGCTGGGCGCTCTGGCCGAGGAACAAGCCCGGCTTCGACGAGGCGGCTCAGATCCCCTTCCGTGAGCGTCCGCCCACGGACGGTCCCGAAGGTGCCGATGCCTCCCGGACGTCCCCCATCCTGAGCCCAGACCTGACCCAAGGGGAGCTCTGACCATGTCTGAACGCGAACGTGACGATCATTCCGGCGTCGAGACCACCGGTCACGAGTGGGACGGGATCAAGGAACTGGACAATCCGCTGCCCCGCTGGTGGCTGATCGTCTGGTACGCCTGCATCGCCGCGGCCATCGCCTACTGGGTCCTGTTTCCGGCCTGGCCGACCCTGACGGGCTACACCCCCGGCATCCTCGGCCAGTCCGACCGGGTCAATGTGGCCAATGACATGAAGGCCCTGGACGCGCAGCGGGGGGCCGAAGGGCGCATGCTGGAAAAGGCGTCCCTCGACCAGATCGAGAAGACCCCCAACCTGCAGGCCTTTGCCATGGCCGAGGGCCAGGCGATCTTCGGCAACAACTGCGCCCCGTGCCACGGTCAGGGCGGGGCGGGCGGAAAGGGCTATGCCAACCTGCGGGACGATGTGTGGCTGTGGGGCGGCGGGCTGACCGACATCGAGCAGACGGTGAAATACGGCATCCGCTCCGGCCATCCCCTGGCCCGCATGTCGATGATGCCGTCCTTCGGCCGCGACGGTCTCCTGACGCCGCAGCAGGTGAATGACCTGACCGAATATGTGGTGTTCCTGTCGCACCGGTCGGCCGAGCCCGGCGCGGTCGCTCGGGCGGCACCGGTCTTCTCTGCCCAGTGTGCGGCCTGCCATGGCCCCGAGGGCAAGGGCAACCCGGCCGTCGGCGCTCCGAATCTGACCGACGGCGACTGGCTCTATGGCTCGGATCGCAAGTCTATCCATGACCAGATCTGGGCGGCCAGGGGCGGGGTCATGCCGGCCTGGGTCGACCGGCTGACACCGGACCAGATCAAGGCCGTGACGGTCTATGTCCACGTGAACTCCGGCGGCTCCGGACCGCCGAGCCCTGCGCCGGCAGCGCCATGACCGTGCTCATCGACCGCATCGGTGGAGAGAGCACCGATGCCCCCCCGCCCGGGGGCGGACACGGCCCCGGGCTCTATCAGAAGCGCAAGGCCATCTATCCCAAGCTGGTGCACGGGCCCTTCCGCCGTCTGAAATGGGGCCTGATGGGGCTGATGCTGGCCATCTACTACGGCACCCCATGGATCCGCTGGCCGCGTCCGGCCGGGGCCCCGGACCAGGCGGTGCTGATCGATTTCGCCCACGGGCGCTTCTACTTCTTCATGTTCGACCTGTGGCCGGACGAGGTCTATTTCATCACCGGCCTGCTGGTGATCTCGGCCCTGGCCCTGTTCCTGACGACCGCCTGGCTGGGCCGCCTATGGTGC
>DAINBM010000285.1:0-3828 GCA_036732965.1 Caulobacteraceae bacterium
GCGTCCATGGAGGCGTCGTCGGTGACTTCCGCCGGCACGAACACCTTCACGCCGATGGATTCGCCCAGGGGACGGACCCGCTTCTCCATGGCCTCGATATAGCTGAAGGCGATCTCCGCACCCTGGGCCGCCAGCTGGCTGGCAATGGCCCAGGCGATGGAGTTGTGGTTGGCAACCCCCATGATGAGGCCCTTCTTGCCCTTCATCAGGTCGCCCTTGGGCAGGTTCATCTCTTCAGCCATGTCAGTCTTCCCTCAAAGGTCGGGGCGTCGAGCGCCGGTCAGTCCACGCGGCTCATGATCAGGCAGCCATTGGTGCCGCCGAAGCCGAAGCTGTTGGACATGACCGTGTCCAGCCGGGCGTCGGAAATCGTCTCGCGCACGATGTTGGCGCCCTCGAAGGCGGGGTCGAGGTTGTCGATGTGCGCGCTCTTGGTGATGAAGCCGCCCTTCATCATCAGCAGGCAGTAGATCGCCTCCTGCACGCCCGCGGCACCGAGGGAGTGGCCGGTCAGGGACTTGGTGGACGAGACCGGCGGCATGGCGTCACCGAACACCTCGGTGATCGCCCCGATCTCCTTCTCGTCCCCCACCGGCGTGCCGGTGCCGTGCGGGTTGAGATAGTCGATCCGGCCGGGCTTGCGACCGCCGAAGCCTTCCATGGCCAGCTTCATGCAGCGCACCGCACCCTCGCCGGAGGGGGCGACCATGTCGTGTCCGTCGGAATTGGCGGCATAGCCGGTGATCTCGGCATAGATGGTCGCGCCCCGGGCCCGGGCCCGATCGAGATCCTCCAGCACCAGCATGCCCGCGCCACCGGCGATGACGAAGCCGTCCCGATCCCGGTCATAGGCGCGGGAGGCCACCGACGGGGTGTCGTTGTACTTGGAGGACATGGCCCCCATGGCGTCGAACAGGTTGGACAGGGTCCAGTCCAGCTCCTCGCAGCCGCCCGCGAACATCACGTCCTGACGCCCGAGCATGATCTGCTCCGCTGCCGCGCCGATGCAGTGGGTGGAGGTCGCGCAGGCCGACGAGATCGAATAGTTGATCCCGCGGATCTTGAACCAGGTGGACAGCACCGCCGACGGGCCCGAGCTCATGGCCTTGGGCACGGCGAAGGGGCCGATGCGCTTGGGACCCTTGTCCCGCGTGGTGTCGGCGGCGGCGACGATGGTGTGCGCCGAGGGGCCGCCGGAGCCGACGATCAGGCCAATCCGCTCGTCCGAGATCTCCTCCGCCGACAGGCCGGCATCGGCAATGGCCTGTTCCATGGCCACATGGGCATAGGCCGTGCCGTCCGCCAGGAAGCGGGACGCCCGGCGGTCGACGATCGCCTCCCAGTCCAGGGTGACCGGCGCATGCACGCGGCTGCGGAAGCCGAGGTCGGTGTAGGCCTGCGACGCCACCACGCCGGAGCGCGACAGCCGCAGGGACTCGGTCACCTCGTCCTGGGTGTTTCCGATGCTCGAGACAATACCGATGCCGGTGATGGCGACACGACGCATGCGCGGGTCTTCCCTGATGTGTTTTCTTATGGGCGATCAGATGATCGGCGTCAGAGCAGATCCTTGGGATCGAACAGACCGACGCGGAGATCCTTGGCGGTATAGATGGGCTTTCCGTCGGCTTCCATCACCGCGTCGCCGATTCCCATCACCAGACGACGATCAATGACCCGGGACATGTCGATCAGATAGGTGATCTTCTTGATCTTCGGGGTCACCTGACCGGAGAACTTCACTTCGCCGGCATGCAGGGCGCGGCCCTTGCCCGGCTTGCCCGACCAGCCGAGGAAGAAGCCCACCAGCTGCCACATGGCATCGAGGCCGAGGCTGCCGGGCATCACCGGATCGTTGAGGAAGTGGCACTGGAAGAACCACTGGTCCGGGTGGATGTCCAGCTCGGCCTGGATGAAGCCCTTGCCGTGCTTGCCGCCCGTGGCGTTGATCTCGGTGATGCGATCCATCATCAGCATCGGCGGGGCCGGCAGCTGGGCGTTGCCGGGGCCGAACAGTTCGCCGCGGGCGCAGGCGAGCAGGTCTTCGCGATCATAGCTGGATTTTTGAGCGGTCATTCCCGGGAAACGTTCCTGAGGGGGGCTGGATCCGGGGTCGCGCGGCGTCGCGCGGGGCCCAGCCCGGAGGGTGTAGGATGTGGGTTACAACAGAGCCCGCGTCGCCTCAACAGGCCACGTTCACCGGATCCGTGCCTAGGGCCGCCTGCAGCCCTCGCCCAGGGGCAGCACCTCGGCCCCCCAGAGGTCGCTCCGCAGGGCCCATCCGGACGCCCGCTCCACGGTGACCTGGCACCAGTTGTCCCGGCACGTCTTGAGACCGGCAATGGCCCGGCTGGCCAGGACGGCGGTGATGCGGGCATCCGCGGCCGGATGGTCCCGGAGGGACACCGGCGTCGCGGCGGTCCGCATCACATTATGGCCGCCCTCCAGCACCACCCGCTTGTGCAGCCAGGCCAGCTGGCCCTCCGGGTCCTTCACCCTGCGCCAGTCGGCGGTCTCCTCGAACACCAGAAGCGGCAGCCCCTTGTTGTGATAGACCCACAGCAGCCGGTAGTCGTCGCCGGGGCCGCCCCGGGCATTGGCCGGGTCGTGCTTCAGGGACACGAACCGCGGCACCGGCAGGCCGGAGGGGGTTTCCCGGCAGCCCGTGACCGGTCGGGAGTCCCCATGGCACGCGGTCAGCAGGGCGGCGCTGAGCAGAAGGGCGACCGTGCGGCCCGGCGCCATTGGCCATTGGACTGCGGCGAGGCGTTTGCTAAGGAGAGGACAGCGCCGCGCGATCGCTCGTCGCCCACATCCCTGAGGCGTCGTCGCCCGCAGTCCCGAATTCTGATCGCCCATGGCACAAAAGCCCAAAGTCGTGGTGACGCGAAAGCTGCCGGATCCGGTCGAGACCCGGATGCGCGAACTGTTCGACACCGAACTCAACCCGACCGACCGGGCCATGACGCCGGACGAGCTGGTCGACGCGCTGCAGCGGGCCGACGTGCTGGTTCCGACGGTCACGGACCGAATCGACAGCCGCATTCTTTCACGGGCAGGTCCGAACTTACGGTTAATTGCGAATTTCGGTGCCGGGGTCGACAATATCGATGTGGCCAGCGCCAACGCCCGGGGCGTGACGGTCACCAACACCCCGGGTGTCCTGACCGAGGACACGGCCGACATGACCATGGCCCTGATCCTGGCCGCGGCGCGCCGGGTGGTCGAAGGGGCACAGGTCGTGCAGACGGGCGGCTTCACGGGCTGGTCCCCCACCTGGATGCTGGGGCGGCGGATCGCGGGCAAGCGGCTGGGCATCATCGGCATGGGCCGCATCGGCCAGGCCGTGGCGCGCCGGGGCAAGGCGTTCGGCCTGTCGATCCACTACCACAACCGCAAGCCGGTCTCGCCCCGGATCGCCGACGAGCTCGAGGCCACCTACTGGGAAAGCCTCGACCAGATGCTGGCGCGCATGGACGTGATCAGCATCAACTGCCCGCACACGCCCGGAACCTTCCACCTGCTGTCGGCCCGCCGGTTGAAGCTGCTGCAGCCGCACGCCATCGTGGTGAACACCGCCCGGGGCGAGGTGATCGATGAACCGGCGCTGGCCAACATGCTGGCCCGGGGTGAGATCGCGGGCGCCGGCCTCGACGTCTACGAGAACGAACCGGCCATCAATCCCAAGCTGCTCAAGCTGCCCAATGTCGTGCTGCTGCCCCACATGGGCTCGGCCACGGTGGAAAGCCGGATCGACATGGGCGAGAAGGTGATCATCAACATCAAGACCTTCATGGACGGGCATCGTCCGCCGGACCGCGTCATCCC
>DAINBM010000286.1:0-3826 GCA_036732965.1 Caulobacteraceae bacterium
GAGCCGGGGAAGAAGCCGCCGGCCACGTGCCAGCCCTCCCCGCTCTCCAGCACCGCCTCGTACCAGGCCACCGGGCCGGTATAGGGCTGGTGGGAATTGACCAGCAGCCGGGTGGCACCATCGGCGGACCGGGACGGGGCCACCGCCAGGCCGTTGGAGCCCAGGGGGACACCGCCGGGATTGAGGGCGGTCTTCACGGGCTTGCCCTCACCCTTCGCAGACGTCTTCGACGGGGCGAGCAGGTGGGTGAAGGTCTTGTCCAGGCCGTAGAAGAACGGGGTCTTGAAGGCAAAGCCCGCGGCCACGTCCCGGCCGGACACCGGCAGCAGGCCGGGGGTCACCTGCTGCGGATGCCGGGCCCCGTAATAGTTCACGCCATCGGCATAGGCCTCGAGCACGGCGCGGACGTCGGCGGGCATGCGGTCATAGTCCCGCTCCACCGCCGGCCAGATCCGCATCAGCCGGACGAGATAGTCCGTCACTGCGCCGGACGCACCGTCCCGCGCCGCCAGGGTTCCGCGAGTGGCGAGGATGGTGGTGGCGATGGTGTCGAAATCGTCCTCGGCATGGGCATAGGCGAGGCCGAAGGCCACGTCCGCGTCCCGGGGACCGGTCACGTGGGGCACACCCCATTCGTCCCGGCGGATGCGCACGTCGAAGGCGTGGGCGCGGGCCAGCGCGGCCGGGCTGTCGAAGCCTGCGGGCCGGTTGGGCAGGTCCAGGGCCAGGAGGCCGAGGGCGGCCAGGAGGATCAGTCCGCCGAGGCCGATCACGCCCCGCCGCAGCCACATGCCTAACGCCCTCATGACGGTCCCGTCCCTGTTCAAGTGCCTGCCAGCCTGGGGCAGGTGCCGCTGCGCGGAAGCGCGAAACGCTGCATAAACCAAAAAGGCCCGCCTGAGACAGGCGGGCCTTCCGGTATCGGTAGCTGCGCGAGCAGCCGCGAAATTACTTCGCGGTGTTGTTCGCCGGAGCCATCGTGTTGTCGGCGGCCGGGGCCATTGCGTTGTCAGCGGCCGGAGCCATCGCGTTGTCGGTCGCGGTGTTGTTGGTGTCGGCCTTCTTGCCGCAGGCGGCGACGCTCAGGGCGGCGATGGCGGCGGTGGCGACGAGGATCTTGCGGAGGGTGGTGGAGGTCATGTGTGAGGTCCCTTTGGATTTTTGCGCTCAACATATCGCGCGCTATCGCTTCATACACGGAACCGTGAAGTTCCGCCATAGGCTTCGGCGGCCTCTTTTCCCCGGAATGGGATGCGACAGTTTGACGCACCTACACGCGTGTCATGCCGACGGCCGCTGTTCGCGCCTGCGGTAACCCCCCGTTTACGCTGTTGGTTAACGCAACCCTCAGCCCGGACGCCTAGGCTGCGGACTTCAAGGTTCGACCCGGATCAGGCGGAGGTCGACGCCACACCGCACCGCCGACCCGCAGCCATGGCTTGAATATGACAGAAATGCCGCACGCGTCCAACTGGTCACCGCCCCCGCCACAGAGCGCATCCCGGGGCGAACGCGGGGGGGCGATGCCCCGGCCCGTGGCAGCCCTCTTCGCCCTCGGCCTGTGCGGCGTAGTGGCCGTCGTGTCCCTGGCGGTCGGCGAGGGACTGCTGAGGCTGGGATGGGCGCGGGCTCAGGACGTCCGTCCCCTCAGCATCGTCATCTCAAGCCTGATACTCCTGGCCATCGGCGCGACCGCGCTGGTGTCCTACCTCATCACCCGCCGGGTCCGGACCCAGCTGGAGGCGCTCGAGGAAACCCTGCGACGCATGCTGTCTGCGAGTGACAGTCCCGCGTCCGCCCTCGAGACCCTCGAACAGCCGCAGGGCGACCAGATCCGCGGCCTCGCCGGGGCCGTGGGGGCGCTGGCCCGGCAGTGGGCTGAGCAGGCCGCCCGGGCCGAGGGCCAGATCGCGTTGCTGGACACCGCCCGGGAGGCGGCCGAGGCGGCCAATCATCAGAAATCGGAATTCCTCGCGACCATCAGCCACGAGATCCGGACCCCGCTCAATGGCGTCCTGGCCATGGCCGAGGTCATGGCCGCCGACGATCTGGGTGCCACTCAGCGAGAGCGGCTGGCGGTCGTCAGGGCCTCGGGCGGGGCGGTGATCGAGCTGCTAAACGACGTCCTCGACCTTGCCCGGATCGAGGCCGGACAACTCGCCCTCGAGACCGTCGCCTTCGATCCCGGCCGGATCGCGGAAGAGGCCGTGGCCGCCTTTCGCCCCCAGGCCGCCTCCCGCGGCCTGCTTCTGCAGCTGATCGTCACGGATGGCGCCCACACGCCCCGCCTGGGGGACCCCGCCCGGCTGCGTCAGGTCCTCAACAACCTCATTGCCAACAGCCTCAAGTTCACCGAGGCGGGCCGGGTGAAGATCGAGATGCGGATCGTGGAGGACGCGATCCGCCTGTCGGTCACGGACACCGGCGTCGGCCTCGGCGCGGACCAGGTCGAGCGGGTCTTCGAGAAGTACGCCTCCGGGGATTCCCGCGGGCGCCACGGGGGCAGCGGCGGTACGGGGCTGGGCCTCGCCATTTCCCGGGACCTCTGCGCGCTGATGGGTGGACGCATCTGGGCCGAGCCGGACCGTCCCAAGGGCGCGGCCTTCCATGTGCGCCTGCCCCTGCCGCCGGCCCCGACCGACGCACTCGAGGCGACCGCGCCCCCGGCTCCCTTGCCGAAACAGGCGCTGCCTCAGCCGATCCCCGCTGCGCCCCGACCGCCCGAACCGGACCTGGCGGATCTGACCGTAGCCCTGCGAGAGCCCGGCGACTCCACCGCAGCCACCCCCCTCCCGGCAGAACAGGCACCGGCCGGGATGTCCCCCGACCGTCCCCTCCGGGTGCTGGCCGCCGAAGACAACACCACCAACCGGCTCGTGCTGGAGGCCATGGTGGGCATTCTCGGCTTCGACATGGACATCGTCGGCGATGGTCAGGCGGCGCTGGAGGCCTGGCAGGTCGGCGACTACGACGTGATCCTGATGGACATCCAGATGCCGGTCATGGACGGGATCGAGGCCACCCGCCGGATCCGGGCCGAAGAGCAGCGCACCGGTCGGCCCCGGACGGCCATCGTCGCCGTATCGGCCAATGCCATGCATCACCAGGTTGCAGAATACCTGGCGGCCGGCATGGACCGCCACGTGGCCAAGCCCATCGAGCTCGCACGGTTGCATGGTGCGATCATCGAAGCCCTGACTAAGCCCGCCCGGGTTGCATTTTGTGATGAAAATGCAACCTTAACCGAAAATGGGCAGCTATAGGCACCCTTCGATCCCGATCCGGGTCGGAAATTACATATTCCAGATTGTATTTTGTGAGTCGTTGAGCATTCTTGCGTTGATTGAAACGTTAGAGAGGCTTCAGCCATGGCTCAGCGACCGCCCCCGTTTTCCGCCCTCCGGACCCTCGAAGCCGCCGCACGGTTGCGCAGCTACACCGCAGCCGCCGCCGAACTCATGGTCACCCACAGCGCCGTCAGCCAGGCCATTCGCCGCCTGGAGGAGGATCTCGGGGCCAAGCTCTTCTACCGTCGGGGCTCCTTCATGGAACCGGCCCCCTCCACCCTGGTCCTGGCCCGCGCCTATCACGAGGCCGCACAGCACCTCTCCAGGTCCCTGGTCGACATCGCCGGTCGCAACACCCCGGACAAGCTGGTGGTATCCCTGCCCCCGGGACTGGCGCGGTTGTGGCTGTCGCCGCGCCTTCCGCGGCTGTCCGCGGCCTTTCCCGGTGTCAGCTGCGACCTGCGGACCACCCGGGAGCTGGCCAGCCTAGCATTACAGTTGCACGGGCGAGCGTCCTCTGAATCGATGGGTGACCATGA
>DAINBM010000287.1:0-3814 GCA_036732965.1 Caulobacteraceae bacterium
GGTGGTGGCGGAGTTGTCCAGGTAGCCAGTGCGCAGGCGCATGTCGATGCGGCTGGGCTGGCACTCGATGGCCAGGCACGAGGCCCCGGCCATCACCGCCGCCAGGGGCTGGGCCCCGCCCATGCCGCCGAGGCCCCCGGTCAGCAGCCACCGGCCGCTCAGGTCGCCATTGTAGTGCTGGCGGCCCATCTCCACGAAGGTCTCGTAGGTGCCCTGCACGATCCCCTGGGTGCCGATATAGATCCAGGACCCCGCGGTCATCTGGCCGTACATGGCCAGACCCTTGCGGTCGAGCTCGTTGAAATGCTCCCAGTTCGCCCATTTGGGCACGAGGTTGGAATTGGCAATCAGCACCCGCGGGGCGTCGGGATGGGTCTTGAACACGCCGACAGGCTTGCCGGACTGGACCAGCAGGGTCTCGTCGTCGCCCAGTCGCTGCAGCGTGGCAACGATGGCGTCGAAGCTCTGCCAGTCCCGGGCGGCGCGGCCGATGCCGCCATAGACCACCAGCTCCTCCGGGCGTTCGGCCACGTCGGGATGCAGGTTGTTCATCAGCATGCGCAGCGGGGCTTCGGTCAGCCAGCTCCGGGCGGAGAGGTCCGTGCCCGTGGCGGCCTTGATGATGCGGCTGTTGTCGATGCGGCTCATGGCGGCTCCTTCAGGTGTGGGCAAAGGCGATGCACGCCTTGATGATGTCGGTGAGGGTCGCCACGAGGGGCGCGGCATAGGCGGCGTCATAGGGGCCCGGCCAGGTGTCCGGCGTCATCGGGTCCGGCTCCCGGTGGTAGCCGCGGAAGGCTAGCTCCATCTGGATGGCATGGACGTTCTGCGACGGGCGGCCATAGTGCCGGGTGGTCCAGCCGCCCTTGAAGCGACCATCGAGGACGTGGGTCCGGCCGCTGGCGGCACAGATCTCCACGATGCGGGCGGACAGGGCCGGGTCGCAGGCCCGGCCGGAATGGCTGCCGATGTTGAACTGGGGCAGCTCGCCCTCGAACAGGCGGCTGACCCGGCTGCGGATGGAATGGGCATCGTAGAGCACGACCCGTCCGTGCCGGGCCTTCAGTCGCTCGAGTTCCCCGGCCACGGCGGCATGGTAGGGCGCAAACCAGATCTTCGTCCGGCGGGCGATTTCATCCGCGTCCGGGGTCCGGTCCCGATAGAGCGCCTCGCCCTCGAAGGTGCGGGTCGGGCACAGCTCCGTGGTGGTCATGCCCGGATAGAGCGATGCCCCCGACGGGTCCCGGTTGCAGTCGATGACCGAGCGGGAGATGCGGGTTCTCACCATCGTCACGCCGAGGTCCCGGGCAAAGCCGTAGACCTGATCGATCCACCAGTCGGTGTCCTTGCGGGCCAGCCATCGGGACGCATAGCCCCCTTCCAGCTCCGCCGGGATCTCGGACCCGGTGTGGGGCATGGCGATGACGACGGGCATGTCGCCCCGGTGGATGTCCAGCCAGTCGGTCATGCGACCCCCGGCAGGACAAGGCCTGCGCAGGTGCCCAGCTCGCCGGAGCGGACGAGGGCATTGGCGGCCTCCAGATCGGGATGGATGTAGCGATCGTCCGCCAGGGGCGCGACCACGTCCCGCAGGCGGCGGCGCACGCGATCCAGCGCGGGGCTCGAGGTCAGGGGCGCGTGGAAGTCGATGCCCTGGACCGCGGCCAGCAGCTCGATCCCGACCACGGCGGTGGCATTGGCCACCATGTCCAGCAGGCGTCGCGCCCCATGGGCAGCCATGGATACGTGATCCTCCTGATTGGCCGAGGTGGGAATGGAATCGACGCTGGCGGGATAGGCCCGCTGCTTGTTCTCCGACACCAGCGCCGCTGCGGTGACCTGCGGGATCATGAAGCCGGAATTCAGACCCGGCTTCGGCGTCAGGAAGGCCGGAAGGCCCGACAGGGCCGGGTCCACCAGCATGGCGATCCGCCGCTCGGCCAGGGATCCGATCTCGCAGACGGCGAGCGCGATGATGTCCGCGGCGAAGGCCACCGGTTCGGCGTGGAAGTTGCCGCCGGACAGGGCTTCGTCCGTCTCGGGGAAGATCAGCGGGTTGTCGGTGACGCCGTTGGCTTCGGTCTCCAGCGTGGTGGCGGCCTGGCGCAGGATGTCCAGCGCGGCCCCCATCACCTGGGGCTGGCAGCGCAGACAATAGGGATCCTGCACCCGGACATCGTCCACCAGATGGCTGGCGCGGATCGGCGATCCCGCCATCAGTCGCCGCAGGGCATCGGCGGTCTCGATCTGGCCGGCGTGGCGGCGAAGGGTGTGGATGCGCGGATCGAACGGGGTGTCCGAGCCCTTGGCCGCCTCGGTGGCCAGGGCCCCGGTGACAAGGGCCGCCTGGTACAGGCGCTCCGCCTCGAACAGTCCGGCCAGGGCATTGGCGGTGGAGAACTGGGTCCCGTTCAGAAGGGCCAGTCCCTCCTTCGGACCCAGTTCCACCGGGGCCAGTCCGACGGACCGCAGTGCCTCGGTCGCCGGAAGGCGCGCCTCGCCGACGAAGATCTCGCCCACGCCGATCAGGGTCGCGGTCATGTGCGACAGGGGGGCGAGATCACCGCTCGCGCCCACCGATCCCTGGCACGGCACGACGGGGATCAGCTCGCGTTCCAGCATGGCCTCCAGCAGGTCCACGGTCTCGGTCCGGACCCCTGAGGCGCCCTGCGCAAGGCTGGCCAGTTTCAGGGCCATCATCAGGCGGATGATGTTGCGGGGGGAGGGGGCCCCGGTCCCGGCGGCATGGCTGAGGACGATGTTGCGCTGAAGCTGGGCGAGGTCCGCATCCCCGATCCGCACATTGGCCAGCTTTCCGAAACCGGTATTGATCCCGTAGACCGGGGCCCCCGTGGCGAGGATCCGGGATACGGCGGCGGCACTGGCGGCGATCACCGGCCGGGCCGACGGGGCGAGCCTTGCGGATGCTCCGAAATAGATGGCGCGCCAGTCGGCCAGGGGCACGTCGCCCGGTTGCAGCGTGATCGTGGTCACTTTCCCCTCCAGACGCGGGTGTGCAGCGGGTTCAACCCCATGCGGTAGACAAGTTCGGCGGGACGCTCGACATCCCAGATGGCCAGATCGCAGCTCTTGCCCACCTCGAGGGTGCCGATCTCATGCGCCAGCCCGAGCGCCTGGGCCGCATGGCGGGTCACGCCCAGCAGGCATTCGGACACGGTCAGGCGGAACAGGGTGGCGGCCATGTTCAGAGTGAGCAGGATCGAGGTCAGGGGCGAGGTGCCGGGATTGCAGTCCGTGGCGATGGCGATGGGCACGCCCGCGGCCCGCAGGCCGGCGACCGGCGGCAGGACAGTCTCGCGCATGACGTAATAGGCACCTGGCAGCAGGGTCGCGACGGTCCCCGACCGGGCCATGGCGGCAATTCCGGCGGCATCGAGATGTTCCAGATGGTCCGCGGACAGGGCCTTGAATCCCGCCGCCAGTTCCGCCCCATGGAGGTTGGAGAGCTGTTCCGCGTGGAGCTTCACCGGCAATCCGGCGGCGGTGGCGGCCTCGAACACCCGGGCCACCTGTTCGGGGCTGAAGCCGATGCCTTCGCAGAAGGCGTCCACCGCGTCGATCAGGCCCTCCGCCGCCAGCGTCGGGATCATCTCGTCCACCACGCGGGCGATATAGCCGTCCGCATCCCCCGCATGTTCGGGCGGTACGGCGTGGGCGCCGAGGAAGGTCGCGGCGACGCGGACGGGGCGGATCCGGCCAAGCGCCCGGGCGGCGCGGAGCATCCGGCCCTCATCCTCGAGGGACAGGCCGTAGCCGGACTTGATCTCCACCGTGGTCACGCCCTCGGCCATCA
>DAINBM010000288.1:0-3799 GCA_036732965.1 Caulobacteraceae bacterium
CGTCTCCAGGCAAGGGGGGATGGCGTGACATCGGGGTCGTGGCCGTCAGCCATCCGGAGGGCCGGTGCCAACAGGCCCCCTGCCGGGGGGCGACCACCGGAAGCTGTTGGTGCCGGTTGCAGGAATCGAACCCGCGACATCCAGTTTACAAAACTGGCGCTCTACCAACTGAGCTAAACCGGCACTGCGCGGCGTCTATAGCAATCCCGCGGCGGAGGACAAAGCCCCTCCGTCGCCGGTCGCGCCGGCTGTGGCACCCGAAGGGTCAGATTTCGAGGCAGATCTTGCCGAAATGCGTCTGCGAAGCCTGATGAATGAAGGCGTCGACGATTCCGTCCAGGGGAAGGACCTTGTCGATCACCGGCTTCAGCCCATTGGCATCGATGGCCGCGATCATGTCCTGCTGGGCGTCGTGCGACCCCACCGTGATTCCCTTGATGGCCACGTTCTTGGTCATGGCCAGCGCGGTCGGCACCTCGCCGGAGACGCCGGTCAGCACCCCGATCAGCGAGATGTGCCCGCCGATGCGCGACGCGTGGATGGACTGGGTCAGGGTGCCGGGCCCGCCGATCTCCACCACCAGGTCGACCCCGCGCCCCCCGGTCAGGGCTGCCGCGGCCTGACCCCAGTCCGGGGTGGCGCGGTAATTGATCAGATGGTCTGCGCCGAGCGCCTTCAGCCGCTCCAGCTTCGCGTCCGAGGACGAGGTGGCGATCACGGTGGCCCCGGCCGCCTTGGCAAATTGCACGGCGAAGATCGAGACCCCGCCCGTGCCCTGGGTGAGGACGATGTCACCGGGCTGGATGTTGGCCTCCACCATCAGGGCCCGCCAGGCCGTGAGGGCTGCGCAGGGCAAGGTGGCCGCTTCCACATGGCTCCACCCGGCCGGCAGGCGGGTGAAGGCCGTGGCCGGCATGGCCACGTATTCCGCCGCAAAACCGTCGACGTGATCACCGGGAACGCCCGTGAGGCGGGCGAGGCTCGGCGCGCCCGCAGGCCAGTGGGGAAAGAAGGTCGACAGTACCCGGTCGCCCACCTTGAACTGGGTCACGCCGCTGCCGACCGCCACCACATCTCCGGACCCGTCCGACATGGGGATGCGTCCGTCGGGCGTGGCGATCATCCCCGCCACCACCGCGAAGTCGTGGAAATTCAGCGAGCTGGCGCGAACTCTGACCAGGATCTCACCGGGACCGGCCACGGGATCGGGCCGGGTTTCGATGGCCAGCTTGTCGAGCCCGCCCGGGGATTTGAGTGCGGCAACCTTCATGACGTCTGTCTCCCAAGGCGCAGCCGGAAGGGATCAGGCCCCCCGCCCCTGCGCATCGGTCATGACTAAACCGGAGTGAGGGGCCCCAGGCAACGGCGCCGTGGCGTAAGGGAGGTCGATCGGAACGGCCGGATACAGGCGACCGGCCGCGCCTCAGGCGGCGGCGGGGACATCCTCGTTGAACACCAGCCCGCTCTCGAAATCATGGAAGATGTCGCACAGCTCTTCCGGCGCGACCCTCGCCAGGCGATCCTTGGGGAACCGGAACCGCCAGAAGCTGACGATGTGGTCGATGCCCGCCAAGCGCTCCCCCAGTTCCCGGAACATGCTCGGCGCGGACAGCAGGAACCCCCGGAACGGCCCGGCCCGCCCGTTCTTGATGAGCTCGGCATAGGCATCGTCATAGATGTCGAGGGTCGAGCGCACCCGATGGCAGGCCTGAGCCACCTGGCGCCGGACCTGAGACCGGGTGGCTTCGATCTGGCTGAGCATCTCGATATCACTGGTGGCCTGGGACTTGACGGTATTGATCTCCTGGACCACCGCCCGCAGACGCGGCATCAGCTCCGACAACTGCCACTTGTAATAGAGAAACGCCTTCCAGCAGAAGATGCCCTCGTCGAACTGCCTGGGATCCAGCTGCAGCACCTCGCGCAACGGGTCGAGCTCGCTGTCGATCTCGCTGGACATGATCTTGTTCACAAGGCGGCTGGCATAGACCGTCATGGCCGCATCATTGCCGCAGGACATGTGGATGAGCGGGGAGATCTCGTTCTGCACGAACGAGAACATGCGGTTCACGTCGGCTTCGGTCACCTCGAAGAAGCACCGTGCCGGATGAAGCCCCGCCCGGCGCAGTTGCTCACGCAGAAGGAAGGGGTCGAGCGACGGGATCGAGTCGATCAGCTGCAGCATCCGGATGTCGGGGGAGTTGGGCTCGTAGGGGATGCCGAGGGCCCCTTCCATGAGCTCCGTGAACCGGGTCTGGCCCACGAACATGAACCGTGCGCCCATCTTCAGGTCCGTGTGGTCGATGGGCACGAGCACCTTGGTGGCCGAGGTCCGCGGGGTGTCGAACATGTCGTATTCGTTCGAGCGCAGCCGGTGCTTGACGATCAGGCAGCGGTTCAGGACGGGGTTCTGGAAGAACGGTGCCTCCCGGTATTCGTAGGTGTCCCCGAACTTCCGGTAGACCATCAGGAGGTTGAGCACCCGCGCGGTCGAGGCGTTCATGTGCAGCCTCTGAAGACTGCGGACGCTTCGATCCTTCGACGACATGTCCCGCCCCTGTCCTGGGAAGCCTCCATCGGGCCCAGACCCGACGAGACTAGGCCGGAGAAGTCTAGACCCAGGGCGACTTATAAATGGCTAATGCCCGCTCGGAGGTTCAGAACAGCTCACCCCAGACCTGCGGTGCCCCCTGGAAGAACATCGCACAGAGGCCGGACAGGATCAGCAGGCCCAGGACTGTCCGGGGCGATACGCCGCGCCGTCGGCGAATGAACCCGCCACTGGACAGAAAATTCGGAACCGCTTCGCGATGGCTGACAATATTGTGCCCGTGGATCGACCGCATGCCAGCCTCATCGACGTCGGTTGAAAGCCCACATCAGCTAAGACCCGTCAGATTTAACAGGCGTTAATTTCCAGACCTTCAACCACGGTCGCGCAGCGCCGTATCCCGCTCAGCACTCGATCACATTGACGGCGAGACCGCCCATGGAGGTCTCCTTGTACTGGTCCTTCATGTCTTCGCCGGTCCGCTTCATGGTGGCGATGACCTTGTCCAGGCTGACGAAGTGCTCGCCGTCGCCCACCAGGGCCAGGCGCGCCGCATCGATGGCCTTGATGGCCCCCATGGCATTGCGTTCGATGCAGGGGATCTGGACCAGCCCGCCGATGGGATCGCAGGTCAGGCCGAGATTGTGCTCCATGGCGATCTCCGCCGCATTCTCGATCTGGGCATTGGTGGCCCCCATGGCCGCGGCAAAGCCTGCCGCCGCCATGGAGCAGGCCACGCCCACCTCCCCCTGACAGCCGACCTCCGCCCCGGAGATGGAGGCATTGCGCTTGTACAGTGCGCCCACGGCCCCGGCCGTCAGCAGGAACCTGCGGCGCGCCTCGGGCCCGCCCCGGTGGAACCGGTCATAATAGCGAAGGACCGCGGGAACGATCCCCGCCGCGCCGTTGGTCGGGGCCGTGACCACCCGGCCGCCCGCCGCATTCTCCTCGTTGACCGCCAGCGCCCACAGATTGATCCAGTCCATGGCGATCAGGGGATCCGAGATGTGCTGCTCTGCCCGGGACTTGAGGTCCTCGTAGATTCCCCGCGCCCGACGACGGACATTGAGACCGCCGGGCAGCACCCCGCTCTGGCGCATGCCGCGCTCGATGCAGCCGTCCATGGCCTCGAAGATGAGGTCGAGACCGGCCTCCACCTCTTCCGCGGAGCGAAGGGCCTTTTCATTGGCCATCATCACCTCGGCAATGGTCAGCCCTGCGCCGTCGGCCATGGCCAGCAATTCGGAG
>DAINBM010000289.1:0-3788 GCA_036732965.1 Caulobacteraceae bacterium
CCCCCTCGCCGAGATCCGGCTGGACGACCGCAAGGGATTTTCGGACCTGCGCGAGGACCTGGAACAGGCCTGTCTGCAGATTGCCGAGGAGGACCGTGCCGGGCGGGCCTGGTGCCGACAGAACAGCTATCGCGGCTACACCTCCTATGCCTCCCTCGCCGACCTGCCCACGCGGGCGACGGCGTTTGCCGGGCTGAAGCGTCATCTGGACCGGGAGGTGGAAGCCTTTGCCGCTGCGGCGCAGATGGATCTTGGCGGCCGCCGCCTGCGTCTCGACAGCCTGTGGATCAACATCCTGAAACCGGGCGGGGGTCATACGGGCCACATCCATCCGCACAGCGTGGTCTCGGGCACCTTCTACGTGGCCGTGCCGCCGGGCAGTGGCGCATTGAAGCTCGAGGACCCGCGACTGCCGATGATGATGGCCGCACCACCGCGCCGCCCGGACGCGCCGGAGGCCCAGCGCAGCTTCGTCTATCTGACGCCGGTACCCGGCACCCTCTATCTCTGGGAGAGCTGGCTGAGGCACGAGGTCACGCCCAATGCCGGCAGGGGCGATCGCATCTCGATCAGCTTCAACTACGCCGGGTCCTGACCTCCGAGGCGATCAGCGGGGTCATCCCATCTTCCCCTCCCGGGAAAAGCGCACTACACGATCCACAAACTGTCACAGGAGCCCACCATGGCCGCCATCCTGCCCATCCTGATCTTTGTCGTCGCCATCATCGGCCTGAACCTCTTCGAATTCGGTCGTGCCGACTGACCCTGTGACGCCGCGCTGCCGCGTCCTCGATGTCCCGAGCGAGCTGTCCGCCGCGCTGTCGGACCTGCCCGGACTGGTCCTGCGCCCGGACGCCACGGCCGAATGCGACGCGGTGATCCGCCTCTATCCCCCGGCCCCCTCCCGGGTGCACGACCAGCAGCGGCTCTGTGACGTGCGGCTCGAGGCAATATCGTGCGCTCCGGTCCGGTATAATGGCGTCGTCATCGGAGACGTCACGTCAACCGTGGAACTGGTCCGCTATCTCGCCGGCGCGTCCGCGGTGACAGGCCAACTCCTGGCGGCATCCCCGGCACCGACGCCTCCCGAAAGGACCGCGTGACCCAGCCCCCGCTCGCGCCGAAGCCGGCCAGCCTCGTCCTCGCCGTCGACCAGCCCCCGCGCCGGGTCGAGCGGCTCAGCGTCTTCCTGCATCGGCTCACCGTGCAGGCGGAGATCGGGCTCTACGCCCGGGAGAAGGGCCGACGTCAGCCCCTGATCCTGAGTGTCGAGGCCGAGATCGAGGCGCAACGGATCTCCGAGCCGGACCAGACCGTCAACTACGAGCACTTTGCCGCCAAGGCGCGGGACCTGGCCGATGCCGGCCACGTCGACCTCGTCGAAACCTTTGCCGAGCGGTATGCGGATCTGCTGCTGGACCATCCCCGGGTCCGCCGCGTCACCGTGCGCGTGGAAAAGCCGGAAGCGCTTGGCCCGGACGCGGACGTCGGCGTCGAAATCACCCTCGCCAAGGTCTGAGCCCCGCGGGGGATCACGCGGCGACTTGTCCTGCGACGCGAGCGGGATCATCATCCTCAGAGACAACGGCCGGACCGCGCGTTTGCGCCCGGACACGGACGTTTTCAGCGTCACTCAGGCGGGCCGCGAGCGGCGCGCGACGGGACGAGACAAGGGGATCAGGCCCTGACCCGGTGCCGGATCCGCGAACAGCACAGACCGGGTCGGAGGAAGACAGATGCACGATGTCATCGACAATCCCGATCGTCAGCGCTTCGAACTGGTCGAACAGGGCCAGACCGCCTTCGCCGACTACCGGATCGAGGCGGGCGGCATCACCCTGTCCCACGTGGAGGCCCCCATCGGCCTTCGGGGCACAGGGGCGGCGGCGCGCTTGATGGAGGGGGTCCTGTCCATCGTCCGGGAACGGGGGCTGAAGGTGTCACCCACCTGCGAGTATGCCGCGGCCTATATGAGCCGCCATCCGGAGTTCGCCGACCTGCGGGCCTAGACGTCGCTGCCGCCGGCACCGCCAAAGGCCTTGCCGCGACGTTCCGGGCCGAAGATCGTCAGGACCGACAGGGTGACCGCCACCCCGGCCGCCATCACGCCCAGCGCCAGGCCGTAATTGTCGCCCCGGTCATGGGCGAACGCCGCCTGCAGCGGGGCCGCCGATGCGGCCAGGAGGTTGCCCAGCTGGTAGGCGAAACCCGGGAAGAAGCCCCGGGCGGTGTCGGGCGACAGCTCGTTCAGGTGCACAGGCACCACGCCCCATGCCCCCTGCACCGAGATCTGGATCAGGAAGGCCCCCACGGCCAGCAGCAGCGGCGTCTGGGAGAAGGCCCAAAGGGGGATCACCGGCAGGGCCAGCAGGGCCGCCAGCAGGATGGCGCGGCGCCGCCCGATCACCTCGGACAGGGTGCCGAAGAAGATGCCGCCGCAGATTGCCCCGAGATTGCCGCAGATGGCGATGGTGGTGACGAGCACCGTGTCGAAATGGTGCTGCTTCTTCAGGAAGGTGGGGAACAGGTCCTGGGTCCCGTGGCTGAACAGGTTGAAGGCCGTCATCAGCACGACGACATAGGTGAGCAGCGGCCAGTGCCGGATCAGCGGTCCGACCACGCCCGCCTGCCTGCGCTCCGCATGGCCCTCGACCCAGGCCGGGCTCTCCTCCACATGGCGTCGGATATAGAGCACCAGAAGCGCTGGCAGGGCCGAGAACATCAGCAGCCCCCGCCAGCCCACATGCGGCAGTGCCAGATTCGCGAGGGCCCCCAGCAGCGCACCGGTCGGGTACCCCACCTGCAGCATGCCCGAGACCATGCCGCGCATCTTGGGCGGAATGCTTTCCATGGTCAGGGACGCCCCCACGCCCCACTCCCCGCCCATGGCGAAACCGAAGGCGGTCCGCAGGATCAGCAGGGTGATCAGGTTCGGTGAGAAGGCCGATGCGAAGGCCAGCATCGAATAGAGCAGGACGTCGATCTGCAGCACCGCGCGGCGGCCGAAACGGTCGGCCAGGAGACCGAACACGAGCGCTCCGAACGGGCGGGCATAGAGGGTCAGTGCGATGGCGAGGGCGACGGCCGGCACCTCGACCTTGAAGTCCCGGGCAATGTCGGTGAGCACGAAGGTCAGGAGGAAGAAGTCGAAGGCATCCAGCGCCCAGCCGAGAAACGCGGCGGTGAAGGCCGCGCGCTGGGATCGGGACATGGCCCTGAGGTCGTCGACGATGATCACGCTTGCCGTCCCGGATGCATGGGTGAGACCCCGACCATGACCGAGGTCGGCAGCTCAGGAAAGAGTTGACCTTCCGATTTTCACCGCGCGATCGATCAGAACAGCAGGCGCACGGTCACCCGGGCGTCGCCCGACTCGAAATGGTCGCGGACCTCCACGCCGGCGTGCAGACCAACCTCGTAGAAGTCCGTGGACAGCTTCAGGCCGACCCGGGCCACCCCGCCCGCCCCCGACAGGTCCGTCGGATTGAGGACAAAGGTCGACCCGCCGCTGACGAACCGCGCCGTGGTGTTTCCGGCGCTGCCGCCGAAGGCATCCCGCACGCCCAGTTCCAGTTCGGGGCGGACCCGGAAATCGGTTCCGGTGGTCCGGCCGAAGACGATCGAGGCGGTTCCGCTGCCCACGGAACCCGACCGGCTGTTGACGACCAGGGCAAAGCCGCTGCCGATCGAGTCGGTTTCCTTGAAGCCGTCTTCGTTCATGCCGAAATAGTCGAGGTGCAGCTGCGGCCGCAGATAATAGCCGCCGCCCAGGGCCTGCTCGTAGGATC
>DAINBM010000290.1:0-2390 GCA_036732965.1 Caulobacteraceae bacterium
ATCCGCAGACCCTCGCCGAACTGGGTCTGTTCCGTGCCGAAGGCCACGAAGTCGCAGGCGAGATAGAACCCTTCGGCATTGCGATTGCCCAGCACGTTCAGCCACGGGGATCCCAGCAGCCGGGCGCGGCGTTCCGCCTCCGCTACCAGCACCCGGCCCACGCCCTGACCCCAGTGGTCGGGATGCACGAACAGACCATCGAGCTCGGCCTCCCCGTCCGCCCGGGGCAGCAGGACGCCGAACCCCACCGGCAGGCCATCCCGCTCGGCCACATAGACGAAGCCACCGGTGAACTGCTCGAGCGGAATGTCCCCGGCCTCGGGATTCGCCAGCAAGGCCGCCCGGTCGCTTTCCCACATGAGGGAGGCGGTCATCTGCAGGTCCTCCAGCGCGAACTTCTCGTCCAGCCTAGCCGGACGGACGCGCGGGGCCCCGGTCACCGCTCAGCCCACCTGGCCGCGGTGGCGCAGCTTGGCGTCCGCCAGGGCACAGGCCAGCATGGCCTCCGCCACGGGCACCGCGCGGATGCCCACGCAGGGGTCGTGGCGGCCGGTTGTGCGGACATCCACCGCCTCGCCCGCGGTATTCACCGAGCGGCGGGGGGTGAGGATAGAGCTGGTGGGCTTCAGGGCCATCCGCGCGACGATGGTCTGGCCGGTGGAGATTCCGCCGAGAATGCCCCCCGCATGATTGGAGAGGAAGTCGATCCGGCCATTGCCGGCGATGCGCATCTCGTCGGCATTGTCCTCGCCGCTGAGGGCCGCGGCGGCAAAGCCCTCGCCGATCTCCACCCCCTTGACGGCATTGATGCTCATCAGGCCGGCGCAGATCTCCGCGTCCAGCTTGCCGTAGATCGGAGCCCCCCAGCCGGCGGGGACGCCGTCCGCCACCACCTCGACAATGGCCCCGACGGAGGAGCCCGCCTTGCGCACCCGGTCGAGATCGGCTTCCCACAGCGCTGCGGTCTCCCGGTCCGGACACCAGAAGGGGTTCTCCTCGATGGCGGCGAGGTCGAAGCGGCTGCGGTCGATGGCCCGGCCGCCGATCTGGGTCAGATAGCCGCGGATCACGATCTCCTCGCCCAGCACCTTGCGGGCCACGGCACCGGCCGCCACCCGGGCCGCGGTTTCCCGGGCCGACGAGCGCCCGCCGCCGCGATAGTCCCGAAGGCCGTACTTGGCCTGGTAGGCCATGTCCGCATGGCCCGGGCGGAAGGCCTGGGCGATGCTGCCGTAGTCCTTGGACCGCTGGTCCACATTCTCGATCATCAGCGAGAGGGGCGTGCCGGTGGTCACCTGACCGCCGAAGCGCGTGCGGATGTCGTCATCCTCGAACACCCCGGACAGGATCCGTACCGCGTCCGGCTCCTGCCTCTGGGTGACGAAACGGCTGCCGCCGGGCTTGCGCCGGTCGAGCCAGTGCTGGATGTCGGCCTCCGTCAGGCGCAGGCCGGGGGGACAGCCGTCCACGACGCAGCCCAGGGCCGGGCCATGGCTCTCGCCCCAGGTGGTGACTCGGAAAAGGTGGCCGAAGGTGTTGTGCGACATGACCGGCTTGTAGCGGACGAGGCGGGGGGAGCGCAAACGGCTGGACGTGGCGGCCTGTCATCCCCAGATGAGGGACTGAACGTCCGTGCCGCTGGAGCCCTGCATGTCCCCCACCGACCCCGAGACCGCCGAGCTGGAGGCCAGCCGCGCCACGGACCGGGAGCTGTTTCCCCTGGACGACCCCTTCGACCTGTTCGCCCATTGGCTGAAGGAGGCGGAAGGCAAGGAGATCAACGATCCCAACGGCGTCGCCCTGGCCACGGTGGACGAGGACGGTCTGCCGGATGTGCGCATGGTGCTGCTGAAGGGCTTCGATCACGACGGCTTCGTCTTCTACACCAACACGACCAGCGCCAAGGGGCGGCAGCTCCTGTCCGGGGGCAAGGCCGCGCTGCTGTTCCACTGGAAGTCCCTGCGCCGGCAGGTGCGCATCCGCGGCCCGGTGGCCCCGGTGAGCGATGCAGAGTCCGATGCCTATTTCGCCACCCGCCCCCGGCAGTCGCAGATCGGCGCCTGGGCGTCCGATCAGAGCCAGGAAGTGGCCGGTCGCTTTGCCCTGGAGAAGAAGGTGGCCGAATACGGCCTGAAGTTCGGTGTGGGTCCGGTGCCGAGGCCGCCCCATTGGCAGGGCTTTCGCGTCACGCCGGTGCAGATCGAGTTCTGGCGGGACGGGGCCTTCCGCCTGCATGACCGCATGCAGTACCGCCGGGACGGGGCGGGCTGGACGAAGCGGCGGCTGAATCCCTGAGGTTGGTGCGGGGTTGGAGACGGCCCTGACGCAGGTTTGGTGTTTCGAGCCCACGAAGGATATCCGGACCTGCACAGACGCGCGTCATCCTGAGG
>DAINBM010000290.1:2490-3785 GCA_036732965.1 Caulobacteraceae bacterium
AGGGCGAAGCCCGTCCCGAAGGACGCAGGTGCGGTTGTGCGTGGTTCGAGACGCGGGTTCCCCGCTCCTCACCATGACGACTGTTTTGGAACCTTCGTCATCCTGAGGAGGGCGAAGCCCGTCCCGAAGGACGCAGGTGCGGTTGTGCGTGGTTCGAGACGCGCGTGCCGCGCTCCTCACCATGACGACTGTTGTTGATGTTCCCCACCCTTCGTCATCCTGAGGAGGGCGAAGCCCGTCTCGAAGGACGCACGGCCTCACCCCGCCAGCGCCTCCTCGACCTGACCCAGGCGTTCCTTGCCGAAGAAGATCTCGTCGTCCACGAAGAAGGTGGGGATGCCGAAGGCCCCCCGGTCCACGGCGGCCTGGGTGTTGGCGGTCAGTTCGTCCTTCACCGGCTGGCTCTGGGACAGCTCCAGGATCGCGGTGGAGTCGAGACCGCCATTCCCCAGCACCCGGGCGATCACGACCGGGTCCCCCATGTTCTCCCCGTCCTCCCACATGGCCTTCAGCACCACGGCCACATAGGCGTCTGCCACCTCCAGACGCTGGGCCGCCACGAGGCCGCGCATGATGTGGATGGTGTTGATGGGGAAGTGCGGGTTCATGCGGAACCGCGTCAGGGCATGGCGCCGGATGAAGCGCTGCATCTCCAGCTGCTCGTAGGCCAGCTTGCCCTTGACCCCGCCAAAGGCCGTGAAGGGCGCCTGATTGCCGGTGAGCTTGAAGATCCCGCCGAGCAGGCAGGGGATGCGGTGGATCCGGGCCCCGGTCCGGGCCGCGATGTCCCGCAGCGGCCCTTCGGCCAGATAGGCATTGGGGCTGGCGAAATCGAAGATGAAGTCTACCGTCTTGCTCACCAGGGTTCGCTCCAGGGTCTGAGGTCCAGTTCATGGGTCCAGGCCGAGCGCTTCTGGCGGTGCAGCCACAGATAGGTCTCGGCAATGTCGTCGGGATTGAGGAGGGCGTCCCGCGCCCGGCGGGCGTCGGCGTCGGGCAGCATCTCGCGGATGAAGGTCGAGTCGATCGGCCCGTCGATGACCACATGGGCCACGTGGATGCCCTTGGGCCCCAGCTCCCGGGCCATGGACTGGGCCAGGGCTCGCAGCGCGTGCTTGGCGCCGGCAAAGGCGGAAAAGCCGTCCCGCCCCCGGACGCTGGCCGTGGCACCGGTGAAGATGATGGTGCCGCGGCCCCTCTGGACCATGGGCCCGGACACCTCCCGTCCCATCAGGAAGCCCCCATAGGCCGCCATCACCCAGACCTTGCGATAGACCTGGGAGGTGGTGTCGCCC
>DAINBM010000291.1:0-3784 GCA_036732965.1 Caulobacteraceae bacterium
GGGACTGATCCGGCGGGCAGGGCCCGGCCGAGGCCCAGTGCCGCAGCCCCGCCCGCCGCAAGTGTCCGCCGCGAGATCCCCCGACCGTGCATCACGCCGCCTCCCCCCGCACGGTGGCTCAATAGCGCGCCCGCACGCCCAGATAGACGACGCGGCCGACGGAGCCGTACTGATAGGCGGTCTGGCAGGCCTGGTCGAACAGGTTCTCGATCCGGCCATGGACGCTGACGCCGGACCGCAGGGGAATTTCGCCGCGCAGGTCCGCCACGGCATAGGCCTTCAGCACCTGTCCATTGGCGAGGTCGTCAAAGGCGCGTCCCGATGCACGCACGGATGCCGACAGGATCGCCCCGGAGGCCAGATGCCAGCTGGCCTCGGCAAAGGCCGTGTCCCGCGGACGCCGCGGCAGGACCTTGCCGTCATTCACGCCCGGACTGCGGTTCCGGGCATCGGTGAAGGTATAGCTGGCATCGAGCCTGAGCGCAGGCGCCGGCCGCGCGGCGACGGACAGCTCGGCCCCCTCGGCCCGGGTCCGGTCGAGATTGGCATAGTAGCCATAGGGCCGGGTCGCGCAGACGGGGGTGAGCGCTGCGGTGCAGTCGAAGAAGCCGATCTGGTGCGTCACCTGGCGGGAGAACAGGCTGAGGCCGGCCTCCAGCGCGCCGTCGAACCAGCGACGGCTGGCACCGGCGTCCACACCGTCCGCCGTCTCCGGCCGAAGCCCGACGAAGCCGTAGTCCCCGTAGAGCTGGTACAGGGTCGGGGCCTTGAACCCCTGGCCGAAGCTGGCCCGGAGCTTTGTCGTGCCCGCGTCCGGCGTCCAGGCAACCCCGGCGCTGGCGGTGACGTGGTCGCCGAACCGGTCGTGGTGATCCTCCCGCAGCCCTGCGGTCAGGGTCAGGCCGCGGCCGACGCCCAGCCGCCCGCTGACAAAGGCGCTGTCGAGCTCCGCATGGGCCCGCAGGGGCGCGGGGTCCGGGTCATAGCTGGCGGGGGACGCGGTACGGATGGTGGTGCGCTCCGCCTCCAGTCCGAAGACGGCGACGGCGGTCGGGGCCGGGGTCCATTCCCCCTGCCAGGCCGCCGACTGCCGGGTGCCCCGGGCATAGAAGGTGCGCAGCGGCGTCTGGGTCGGGTCGTCAGTCTCCCGGTCGAGGCGCAGGGCCTGCACGGTCAGCCGGTTCACCAGGGTGCCGTCGAGGCCGGTCAGCTTCAGTGACGCGGAGCCCGCAGACTGCCGCGTCAGGCCGTATTCCGCCGTGTCCGCATAGGCATAGAGCGGCGGGGGATAGCCGTCGAAGGCGGTCTTGGTCGCCACATGGGCATAGCGCAGGTCGAGGCTCGCCCAATCGGTCAGGCGCACGCCCAGCTGCCCGGCACCACTGGCATTGAGGGACCCGTCCCGTTCCTTCCCGCCCAGGCGGCTGTCGAAGGCCGACACGCCGGAGGTCTGGAAATAGCCGCCGCCGATCCGCCAGGTGATCCGGTCCGCCGCCCCCGCCGCCGAGGCGCGCAGAAGGCGGGTGTCGAGACTGCCGGCCTCCGCCGTGACCGACCCGCTGAGCGCCGTCGTCGGGGGGGCCGTGGTCAGGCTGATCACCCCGCCGATGGCGTCGGCGCCCCACAGGGTCGAGGCGGGACCCCGCAGCACCTCGATCCGGGCGAGGTCACCCACCAGCAGGTTGGAAAAGTCATAGCCACCGCCGGGGGATGCGGGATCGTTCATGCGCACGCCGTCCACCACCACCACGGTCTGTTCGGTCTCCGCGCCGCGGATGTGGACCGTGGTGGTCTGGCCGGGTCCGCCATTGCGCACGACGCTGACGCCCGGTGTCTCGGCCAGCACATCCGCCACGGACACGGTCTGCCGCAGCTGAAGGGTGGCGGCGTCGATGACGGTCACCGAGGCGGCCACCTGATCGGCGGGGGTGGGCACGCGATTGGCGCTGACGATCACCGCGCTCACGGTGTCCGGGGACTCTGCGGCCGCAGCGGCCATGGGAAGGCCTGCCAGCGCCAGGGCGCCGACGGCGGGGATCAGGAAGGTGGGGTTCACGACGGGGACATCCTCCGGGGCAGCGACACGGGATGGACGGTCCCGCTCGACGGTGCTGCCACGCGACAGCCCCGCCGGACGAGGCCCGTCCGGGTCTGGGCGTCGCCACGCCGGATTTCTCCCGTTTCGCTCGGCGCACCCCGGCCGATCGAAGGGCGACTGTGTCCGGCAGGTCTCCTGGCTCACGGGTCAGCGCCGGTCCGTCGCCTTCCCAGGCCGCTTGGGCCCAGTGGCATGATGACGGATGGCTCACCGCTTACAGTTGCGGGGGCAGCCCAGGCCTTGCACCTGAGTTCCCTTGGTTATCCTCATCGCTGAGGAACCGGATACGGATGCAGGTTAGCCCCTGCGCCCTCGGAGGGTCAAGGCGGGGTCGGGCGTGCGCGGCTCGCGACCCCGGCCGACGCGTCAGCTGCCGCCCTGAGCGCGCCAGACGATGGGGAAATCGGACCGGAACGCATCCAGCCAGCCCACAAACC
This sequence comes from Caulobacteraceae bacterium, assembly GCA_036732965.1. Taxonomy (GTDB): domain Bacteria; phylum Pseudomonadota; class Alphaproteobacteria; order Caulobacterales; family Caulobacteraceae; genus CAIMFV01. Next base: position 2,536 of record DAINBM010000291.1, read on the forward strand.
GGTTGAAGACTTCCGGATCGCCCTCGGCCTTCACCGTCCCGCCCTTGACCAGGTCTCCGATCCGCGCCGGGCTGAAGGTCAGCATCAGGAAGGCCTGCCGCGGCATGGACAGGGTCAGGTCCGCCGGCCCGTCGCCGGGGAGGGCCTTGTCCGAGGCCACCAGCACCCCGTTGCGCACCGTCACCCGGTAGTGCTCGCCCCGGTCGGTGAAGGTGATGTCCATGGCCAGACGGGCGGCACCCACCCTGTCCGCGTTCAGGCGCACGGCGAGCAGGTCCATCAGCATGGGCGACGGGGTGTTCTTGATCAGATCGAGACCGAGACTGACGGCCTGGACCGGGTGCAGGCCGTGACGGAGTTCGTCCGCCGCGGCGAGGTACATGTTGCGCCACAGGGCGTTCTCGGACGCCTGGCCCAGCGTCTCGTAGACGCCGGCAAGCGCAGCGCGCGCGGCCGTGTTGGACGCGTCCGCCATCACCAGCCGGTTGCCCAGTTCCGCCGCCCAGCGCAGATCGCCGGACTTCGCCGCCGCGGCCGCCATGTCCGCGACCCTGGCCGCGCCGCCCATGGCCTCCACGTACCGCCGCGCCTCCTCCTTCTGCGGATAGGGGGCGAGGTGGACGGGGTTGGCATCGTACCAGCCCATGTAGCGCTGGTAGACCGCCCGGGAATTGAAGCTCATGGAACCGTAATAGCCGCGGTTGTACCACTCGCTGGCCAGGGCCGGCGGCAGGACGATGCGGTCGGCGATCTCGTCCCCGGTCATGCCCTCGTCCATCATCCGGACGGACTGGTCATGCAGGTACTTGTAGGCGTCCCGGTGCTTGCCGATGAAGTCGATCAGCGTCTCCCGGCCAAAGCGCGGCCAGGCATGGCTGGTGATCATCACGTCCGCCTTGCCCGCATAGAGGCTCAGGGACTGGTTCAGATATTCCGCCCAGACCCTCGCGTCCCGGACCAGGGCCCCCCGGGGGGTGAGGACATTGTGCATGGTCTCGTTGCCGTTCTCGGCCAGGTCCAGCACCTTGAAGTCCGGCAGCCAGACATTCATCTCGGCCGGAGCCTCGGTGCCGGGGGTCATCTGGAACTCCAGCGTCACCCCGTCCACGGTCAGGGTCTGGCCCGTGTGATCGACGGAGACATTGGGCGGCACCAGGGTCTGGGTCCCCAGCGCCACGGACTGACCGACGCCGGACCCCACGGTCCCCTCCGGCCCTAAAGACAGTGTGTAGCAGAAATGTGGGTGGGG
>DAINBM010000292.1:0-3759 GCA_036732965.1 Caulobacteraceae bacterium
CCCGTCCGTGCGTCCGCATCTGGAAGGCGGTCGCCGCATCGCCTATGGCGCGCGGGCGATCACCGAGGGCGGCCTCCAGTCGGTGCCGAAACTGTCCTTCCCCGGCGGTGTGCTGATCGGCTGTTCCGCGGGCTTCGTGAATGTGCCGCGGATCAAGGGCAGCCACAACGCCATGAAGACCGGCATGCTGGCCGCGGAATCGGCCTTCGCCGCCCTTCAGGCCGGTCGCGGAGGGGATGAGCTGGTGGAATACCAGTCGGCCTACGAGGCGAGCTGGGTCTACAAGGAACTGAAGCTGGTCCGGAACGCCAAGCCGCTCTGGTCGCGGTTCGGCACCTTCATCGGCATCCCGCTTGGCGGCCTCGACATGTGGACCAACCAGCTGTTCGGCTTCTCGTTCTTCGGAACCCTGAAGCACGGCAAGACCGACGCCGAATCCACCGGGCTGGCCAAGGACTACAAGCCGATTGCCTACCCCAAGCCCGACGGGGTGATCAGCTTCGACAAGCTGAGCTCGGTGTTCATCGCCAACACCAATCACGAGGAAGATCAGCCGGCGCACCTGCGGCTGAAGGACCCCACGGTGCCGATCTCGGTGAACCTGCCCAAATACGGGGAGCCGGCCCGGCTCTATTGCCCGGCCGGGGTGTACGAGGTGGTCTATGACGAGCAGCAGGCCAACCCGAAGTTCGTGATCAACGCCCAGAACTGTGTCCACTGCAAGACCTGCGACATCAAGGATCCGTCGCAGAACATCGTCTGGACGACCCCCGAAGGCGGCGGCGGTCCGAACTATCCGAACATGTGACACGGCGCGGCCGGGGCGGTGGCGCTCCGGCCCTTGCGGCGTCCGCCGAAATCATGGGACTGTTCACCCATGATCGCTTCAGTGGTTCCGGCTCTCCGTTCACGGCCTCGGCAATCGCCGGTCCTCCGTCGTGCCAGTGTGCTGGCAGCCCTGTGCCTGGCGGGATGTGCGTCCACGGCGGCCAACGGACCGGCCCCGCACCTGGTGGCACCTTCCCCGCCGGCGCTGGCACCCTCCGACAGCTACGGCCTCTTCCTGTCCGGTCAGCAGGCGGCGTCGGACGGTGACCTGACCCGGTCGGCCGGGCTGTTCGACCAGGCCAGCGTCACCGATCCGCAGGATCCGTTTCTCCGGGCCAAGGCGTTCTCCATTCTCGTCCTGACCGGCCAGCTGGATCGCGCGGCGGCGGTCGCGGCATCCGGACCGGTGGACGCCGATGACACGGTGACCGGGCTCGTGCTGATCCTGCGGGCGGTCAATGCCCTCGCCGAAGACCGGGGCCGGGAGGCTCTTCCGGACCTTGCAGACACGACCGCGCTGGGCCCTCACGCCGTGGCCGCGGCCCTGATCCGCCCCTGGGCCGCCGCGGCGGCCGGAGACTGGAAGACCGCCACAGCCCCCTCCGGACCAGGCACCGACAAGCTGGTGGTGGCCTTCGGTGGGGTGGGGCGGGCCCAGTTGCTCGAGCGCAGCGGGCGATTGAGCGAGGCCGAGGCCGCATTCAAGGCAATCGCCGCCAGCCGGGAGCCGATCCTTGTCCTCGCCTATGGGGGATATCTCGAACGTCGCGGCCGCACCTCCGACGCGGTGGCCCTCTATAGCCAGGCCCTGTCCCATGCACCGGACGACACGGGCCTGATGCTCGCACGGAAGCGGGCGAAGGGTCATGGCACCGCGCCTGCGGTGCCGACCCTGCTGGAGGGCCCGGCGGACTGCCTGATCAACCTGGCCGCCCTGCTCATCGGGGATCACCAGCCCGAGGTCGGGCTCAGCTACCTGAGGCTCGCCCTGCGACTGGACCCGGGCCGGACGGATGCCTGGGTGCTGGCGGGCGAAACCCTGTCCCAGCTGGGAGACGTGACGGGCAGTCGCGCCGCGTTTCTGCAGGTGCGTCCCGGACATACCGCCTACACGGCGGCCAGGATTCGACTGGCCCTCAGCTTTCAGCAGATGGGTGACCGGAACCAGGCCCTGAAGATCACCCACGATGCGATGCTCGCCTCGCCCGGCGATGTGGAGACCGAGGTGGTCTATGCGGAGCTTCTGCGGGATGCCCAACGCTATGAGGAGGCCATCGCCGTTCTGAACGGCATCGTCGCCCGCGGGGGTGCCCAGGGGGCCGACGCGCGGATCTTCTATCTGCGCGGTGCCAATGAGGAGCGATCCGGCAGGTGGGCAGAGGCCGAGGTCGATCTGAAGCGCTCCCTCAAGCTCGCCCCCAATGCCCCGGATGTCCTGAACTATCTCGGCTTTGCCTGGGTGGACCGCGGGGAACACCTCAAGGAAGCCCTCGACATGCTCCAGCGCGCCGTGGCCCTGGCCCCGGACTCGGGGGCGATCCTCGACAGTCTGGGCTGGGCGCGCTTTCGGGGCCGGGACTTTGCCGGTGCCGTGCGGGATCTTGAGCGTGCGGTGTTCCTCGAGCCTGCCGATGCCGAGATCAATGATCACCTCGGCGATGCCTACTGGCGAAGCGGTCGGCAGACCGAAGCCCGGTACCAGTGGCAGCATGTCCTGACCCTCAATCCGGACCTTCGCCTGCGGGCATCGGTGGACGCCAAGCTGGCACACGGCCTGGATCCCCTGTCCCTGCCCGCCGCGCCCATGTCCCGCGCACCAGCACCGGCCAGGTCGCGTCCCGCTGCGGCGACACAGCCCGCCCCGGTCATCTGAGACCCTTCGAGATCATCCGTCAGCCACGGTCCGGACATCCATGCGTCGCTCTGCCCTCGCCCCTGCCAAGGTCAACCTGTTCCTTCACGTGGGGCCGCTCGACGTGGAGGAGGGGCGCCATCCGGTCTCCAGCCTGATGGTCTTTGCCAATGTCGGCGACCGGGTGACGATCGAGCCTGCGGATCATCCCGAGTTTGTTCTCGACGGTCCCATGTCGGCGCAGCTGCTCAACTCCTCAGCGGAGGATAACCTTGTCATCCGGGCGCGGGACCTCATCCTCGAACGCCTGCGGCGTCCGGTGGCTCCCTTCCGGCTGACCCTGATCAAGTCCCTGCCTGTGGCATCGGGGCTCGGGGGCGGATCCAGCGATGCCGGAGCGGCCCTGGCCTTGGTCCGCGATGCCCTCGACCTGCCGCTGGATGACATGGACCTCCAGGGGCTGGCGGCCCGGCTGGGGTCCGACGGACCGGCCTGCTTCCGTGCCCGACCGGTCCTCGCCTCCGGCTGGGGGGACGAGCTCGGACCTGCGCCGCAGATGCCGACCCTTCACGCCGTGCTCGTCAATCCCGGTGTGCCCTGCTCAACAGCGGCCGTCTATGCCGCCTTCGATCGGCAGGATCGCGAGCCGGACGTGACCCCGCCTCCGATGCCGGAGCAATTGGAGAGCCTCGAGGAAGTGGCCGCCTGGCTCAGCTTCACACGGAATGATCTCGAAGCTCCGGCGGAGCGGGTCTGTCCGGAAATCACCGAGGTCCTCGCCACCCTGCGCGATGAACGCGAAACCCTGTTGGCCCGGGTGTCCGGGTCGGGCGCCACATGTTTTGCCCTGTGCGCGGGCGATTACGAGGCCCAGACCCTGCTGGAGCGGATCAACGACCTGCGTCCGGACTGGTGGGCAAGGGTCTGCCGGCTCGGCGGCCCCTGGACCGGCTGAGGGTTCCGCACCGTCGGCGCTCCGTCCGAACAGGCGACGGATCCTCCAGAACGAAAACGGGCGCCTGTTGCCAGGCGCCCGTTCCGTCTCGAGATAACGACCGCCGGATCAGGCGTGGTCGTGC
>DAINBM010000293.1:0-3732 GCA_036732965.1 Caulobacteraceae bacterium
GCAATTCCGAAAAGGCCGAGAGCTACGGCAAGGACGAGATCGTCCACGCGGCCTCGGACTTCCTGGGGGTGACGGCCGAGGCGGCGGGCTCCGCCATCGAGCGGATCTTCGCCGAAAATGGCCGACCCACCGGCTATATCGCAGGCGAGGAGACGGCCGCGGCCATCACCGTCGGCCTGCGCTATGGCAAGGGCCTGCTCTACATGAAGAACCGGCCGACGGTGCGGGTGTTCTGGCAGGGGCCGTCCATCGGCTTCGACCTGCGGATCAATGCCAGCCGGGTCTTCACCCTCTGCTACAATCTCCAGTACCCGGACGCGATCTTCCAGCGCTTTCCAGGGGTGGAGGGCTCGGCCTATTTCATCGGGGGGCTGGGCGTGAACTACCAGAAGGCCAGCGACATCACCCTGGCCCCCGTGCGGGCCGGGGTGGGCCTCGGCGCCGGGGCCAATGTGGGCTATCTCGCCTACAGCCGCGGACGAAACTGGCTGCCGTTCTGACCTCCGGCGCCTCAGGTCCACTGGACCTTGCCGCCAAGATCGCCCAAGTCACGTCCGTGACCCAGCTGCCCGACGCCTTCACCCTCCTGCAGATCACCCCCGCCCTGGATACGGGCGGGGTGGAGCAGACGACCCTCGACATGGCCCGGGCCGTCTCCCGGGCCGGTGGGACCGCCCTGGTGGCGTCCCGGGGCGGTCGGCTGGAGGACGATCTGGCCCGGCGGGGCGGGGAGCTGATCCGCCTGGACATGGCCACCAAGAACCCGCTGACCATGCTCGGCAATATCGGTCGGCTCCGGACCCTGATCCGCGACCGGCGGGTGAGCCTGGTCCACATCCGGTCCCGAGCCCCGGCCTTTGCGGCCCTGGCCGCGGCCCGGGCGGAAGGGGTTCCGGTGGTGACCACCTATCACGGGGTCTACAACGCCCGCTCGGCGCTGAAGCGCTGGTACAACGGGGTCATGGTCCGCGGGGACTTCACCATCGCCAATTCGGACTTCACCCGGGCGCATGTCCTGGCGACCCATGCGGTCGCGCCGGAGCGGGTGCGGTCCATCCCCCGGGGGGTCGATCTTGACCGCTTCGACCCGGCGGTGGTCACCGCGGAACGGGTCGAAGCCCTGCGCAGCCAGTGGGGGCTCGCTGCCGACGACCCCCGGACGGTCTTCCTGCTGGCCGGGCGCCTGACCCGCTGGAAGGGCCAGGAGCTGGTGATCCGGGCCCTGGGGGCCGCACAGCTGGCCGGGGGGCCGGGGATGGTCCTGGTGCTCGCCGGGGATGACCAGGGGCGTCACGACTACACCGCGTCCCTGCGCGCCCTGGCGGAGCTGGAAGGGGTGGGGGAGGCGGTCCGCATCGTCGGACACTGCGCGGACATGCCCGCGGCCTATCTGGCGGCGGATTTCGCCCTCGCGCCCTCGCTGGAACCGGAGGCGTTCGGCCGCACGGCCGTGGAACCGCAGGCCATGGGGCGGCCCGTACTGGCGGCGGACCATGGCGGTACCGCCGAGACCGTGGTGGATGGCGAGACCGGCTGGTTGCGGGCACCCGGGGCGCTGGCGGACTGGGCCGCCGGCCTGACCACGGCCGCCCTGTCTTCACCGGAGACCCGGGCCCGGATGGGGGCGGCCGGGATGGAGCGGGCCCGCAGCCTCTACAGTCTCGATGTCATGTGCGATGCCACACTGGCGGTCTATGCCCGGGTTCTCGCAGAGCAGGCACACGCGTCGTGAAGATCCTGGTCATCAAGCTTGCCGCCCTGGGCGATGTGGTGCTGGCCTTCTCGGCCATGACGCGGATCCGCCGGGCCCATCCCGATGCGGAGATCACGCTCCTGACCACGCCCGCCTATGCGGGTCTGGCCGAGGCCAGCGGCCTGTTCGATCAGGTGCAGACGGATGGACGGCCCAGAGCCTTCCGGGACCTTGTCGCCATGCTGGCACGCCTTCGGCGGAGCCGGTTCGACCTGGTCTATGACCTGCAGACCTCCAGCCGGTCCAGCCGCTACTTCTACGCCCTTTGGCCCCGTCTGCCCCGGTGGTCCGGCATCGCCCCGGGCGCGGCCCTGCGGCACACCAACCCGCAGCGGACCCGGATGCACACCCTGGAGCGGCAGGCCGATCAGTTGAAGGCCGCCGGGATCTGGCCGGATGCCCCCACGGTGCCGGGCACGGCCCCGCCACCGGATCTGGGCTTCATGCTGCAGTCCGACGCCCCGCACCTGTCACCGGCGCACTTCGGTCTGACGGCGCCCTATGCCCTGCTGGTGCCCGGTGCGTCGCCGCACCGGCCGGAGAAGCGCTGGCCGGCCGCACACTATGCCGCTCTGGCCGGGGCTCTCGCGGCAGAGGGGCTCGGTGTGGCGGTGATCGGTGCCGGTGCGGAGGCCTCCCTGGCGGCCGAGATCACGCGCGCCTGTCCCGGCGTGGTCAATCTGGTGGGCCGGACCGATTTCGCCCAGGTGGCGGCCCTGGCCGCCCGGGCGGCCCTGGTCGTGGGCAATGACACGGGTCCGACCCATCTGGCCGCCGCCGCCGGGGCGCCCACGGTGGTGCTGTTTTCCGGGGCGTCCGATCCCGCCCTGTGTGCCCCCCGGGGGGCGCTGGTGCGCGTGCTGCGACGGCCCCGCCTCGAGGATCTGGATGTCGAGACGGTGAGGCAGGCGATCAAATCGCTGCGCCCCTCTTGAACGGCTTGAACGGCAAATAAATATTTCCCATGTCCAATCGTCCGGACTCGGGTACTATCCGAGCGGACCTAAGCCCACCAACAGTCTCAGGAGACGACCCTATTCGCCGCCCAATGCAAACCCCGCCGACCAAGGACGGTCCGCGCATCAATGATGAAATACGCGTTCCCCGGGTGCTTCTGATCGATCAGAACGGCGAAAAACAGGGTGTCATGCCGACCCAGTCGGCCCTCGAGGCGGCGGAAGAGGCCGGGCTCGACCTGGTCGAGGTCTCTCCCAACTCCGATCCTCCTGTCTGCAAGATCCTGGACTACGGCAAGTACAAGTTCCAGGAGCAGAAGAAGAAGAACGAGGCGCGCAAGCGTCAGAAGGTCGTCGAGATCAAGGAAATCAAGCTTCGCCCGAACATCGACACCCATGATTACGAGGTGAAGGCCAAGGCGATGAACCGGTTCTTCGAGGAAGGCGACAAGGTCAAGGTGACCCTGCGCTTCCGCGGCCGTGAACTGGCGCACCCGGAACTGGGCATGAAGCTGCTGCAGCAGGTCCGCGCGGACTTCGACCCGATCGCCAAGGTCGAGTACGAGCCGCGCATGGAAGGCAAGCAGATGATCATGATCCTCGCCCCGCGATAGGGGCGAGCAGAACGGGCAGGGCTCTCGCACCTGCCCGGCGGCCGCGTCAGCGGTGGCTGTGCATCGCGGTGTGCAATTCCCTCATAACCTTCACGAACGAGGCGCTGTGCCAGTTCTTGTGAAGCGCAGAGATGGCACCGGCATAGTACCGGTCGAGTTCACCTTCGTTGGGGCCTCTCTTTTTCAGTCCTGGCCAGTCGCCGGTCGTGCGATCGAACGGCTGGGACAGCACCGGGCCCACCGGCGCGGCCGGGCCGGGCGGGAGCGGCTCTGCCCCGGTCAGGCTGATCAGGTCTTCCATCTTGGTGCACTCGGAACAGTCGCAGATGATCCGCGCCTTGCCATCGAGATCCTTGATCTTCACGTTCACAAAGGCAGAGGAATTGCCGATCGCAATGGGGAAGCTGCG
>DAINBM010000294.1:0-3727 GCA_036732965.1 Caulobacteraceae bacterium
CGGCCGTGCGCGCCTTGGACTGGACGATCATGTCCACATTCACGTTGGCCTCTGCCAGACGGGAGAAGATCTTCGACGACACGCCGGGGGTATCGGGCAGGCCGAACAGGGTGACCTTGGCCTCGTCCCGGGAGAAGGCCACGCCGCTGACGATACGCTTTTCCATGATTTCTTCCTCGTCGCAGACGATGGTTCCGGTATCGATCGAGGCGTCCCCCGGCTCGATGAAGCTTGAGAGCACCCGCACGGGCACGCGCTGTGCCATGGCCAGCTCGACCGATCGGGTCTGAAGGACCTTGGCACCGAGGGAGGCCATCTCCAGCATTTCCTCGTAGGAGATGCGGGCCAGGCGCCGGGCCCGGCTCTCGATCCGCGGGTCGGTGGTGTAGACCCCGTCCACGTCGGTATAGATGTCGCAGCGGATCGCCTGGACCGCCGCCGCTATGGCCACGGCGCTGGTATCCGAACCGCCACGCCCCAGCGTGGTGATCCGCCCCTCCGGCGTGCGTCCCTGGAAACCCGCGATCACCGCGATCTCGCCCCGGCCCATGGCGTCGAGCAGCGCGTCGGGCGGGATATCCTCGATCCGGGCCTTGCCATGGGCGTCGTCGGTCAGGATCGGGATCTGCCAGCCCAGCCAGCTGCGGGCCGGCAGACCCATGTTGCGCAGGACCATGGCCAGAAGGCCGGCGGTGACCTGCTCGCCCGAGGCGACCACCACGTCGTATTCGTCGTCGCTCTCCGGCAGACCGGCCGCAGCGCGTCCGGCGGAGTCGGTCCAGGCCACCATCTCGTTGGTCTTGCCCGCCATGGCCGACACGACCACCGCCACCTGATGGCCACGGTGGACCTCGGCCTCCACCAGCCGGGCCACCCGGCGGATGCGCTCCATGTCGGCGACGCTCGTGCCGCCGAACTTCATGACGAGTCGCGTCTGGACCAAGGTCGGTTCCGTTCCCTAATGACTTGCCGGGCGGCCCTGGACCGACCATCTGCAGGAGTGCAGGGCTTCTAACCACCGAAGCCCGGCTTCGCAATGTGCAATGAGCCACCGCGGGAGTTCAGATGGCGGACGATATCACAGCGGATGACCGCGACAGCCTGACCGCCCGGGGCCCCAGCATCGATCCCGAGGATGTGGCCCGCTTCTCCCGGATTGCGGCGGAGTGGTGGGATCCCCGGGGCAAGTTCGCCCCCCTCCACCGGTTCAACCCCGTGCGGCTGGGCTTCATCCGCGACCAGGCCCTGGTGCGCTTCGGCCGGGACGGCGACACGAACCGCCCGTTCGAAGGGCTGCGTCTCCTCGACATCGGCTGCGGCGGCGGGCTGCTGTCAGAGCCCATGACCCGCCTGGGCTTTGCCGTGACCGGGGTCGACGCCTCGGCCCGCAATATCGGCACGGCCCGCACCCATGCGCAGGAGATGGGACTGTCCATCGACTATCGCTGCTCCACCGCCGAGGCCCTGGTGGCGGCGGGGGAAGCCCCCTTCGACGTGATCCTCAACATGGAGGTGATCGAGCATGTGGCCGATCCGGCGACCTTCCTGCGGGACACGGCCTCGCTGCTGGCCCCGGGCGGGGTGATGATCGTGGCGACCCTGAACCGGACCCTGAAGGCCCTGGCGACCGCCAAGATCGGGGCAGAATACATCCTGCGCTGGTTGCCTGCAGGGACCCACGACTGGTCGAAGTTCCTCAAGCCGGCGGAGATCCGCAGCTTCCTGCAAGGGGTGGACGTGGCCGTTCAGGGCCCGTTCGGCGTGGTCTACAACCCGCTGGGGGACAGCTGGCGGCTGGGACCGGACGCCAACGTCAACTACATGATGACGGTCACAAGAGCTTCCGCGCCAGGGCCAGGGTGACGGCACCGGCCGGGGCATAGACCGCGGCCCCCCCGGCGGACAGGATCAGAAGTGGCCAGGCCAGCCGGATCAGCGGGCGCACGGTGATGCCCGCGAGGATCGGCCAGACCAGCACCACGAGCGCCTGGTCAACGAAGGGATGCAGCGTGTTCACATAGAGCGCGCCGGCGACCACGGCCGCCCAGCCGACCCAGCCGATCCACTGCCCGACCCGATCATAGATGCCTCGGAAATCCATCTTCCCCCGCCGCCACGCCACGCTCATGACCGCCGCCAGATTAAGCTTAAGCCGGAAGGCCTCATAGCCTGTTCGGGTGACAGGCGTATTTGCCCCGTCGCCGCGCGGCCCGAATTTCAACGCAGAGGGTCTAGTTCAGCTTGGCCCGGGGGCGGATGGGCACCGGCAGGGGCGCGACGGGGACCCCGTCATCGATCAGGGCCCGGACGTCCTCGCCCGTGGCCTGCCCATAGATCGGACGCGCGTCGGCCACGCCGTCGTGAATGTCCCGGGCCTCGGACGCGAACCGGTCGCCCACATCCTCGAAATGGGTCTCCACATAGGTCCGGACGCGGTTGATGACCTCGAGCATAACCGCCTGCACCTCCGCCGGGGCGTCGGCGGCCAGCGGGGTCTGCCCCTCCGGCACCCGCGCGTCGGACGGGGCCCGGCCATTGACCACCGCCGGAGCCATGATCTGCTTGCGCACGGCCTTCGACCCACAGAACGGGCATTCCACCAGCCCGCGGGCCGCCTGGTCGTCATAGGCATCCGATGACCCGAACCACGCCTCGAACGGATGGGCCTGGTCGCAGATCAGGGCATAGCGGATCATGCGCCGGCCTCGCCGACCTGAGGCACGGGCCGCGTGAACTCACGGTCGTTGGCCAGTGCGGGGATCGCCGCGCGGGCCCCTGCCACCAGGGCCAGGTCGAGATCAGCCATCAGGATGCCCGGTGCGTCATGGTCCAGCCGCCCGATCACCTCGCCCCAGGGGGCGATGGCCAGACTGTGGCCCCAGGTGCCCCGGCCATCCTCGTGAAACCCGCCCTGCGCCGGGGCCAGGACGAAGGACCCGGTCTCGATCGCCCGGGCGCGGAGCAGCACCTCCCAGTGGGCTTCTCCCGTGGGCCTTGTGAAGGCGGCGGGGACCATCATCACCTCTGCTCCGGCCTTGGCCAGGGCACGATAGAGATGCGGAAAGCGCATGTCGTAGCAGATGGTCAGCCCCAGCCGCCCCACCGCGCTGTCCGCCAGCACGGCCCGGTCGCCGGGGGTGTAGGCATGGCTTTCCCGAGCGCTCTCGCCGGTGGGCAGGTCCACGTCGAACATGTGGATCTTGTCATAGGTTGCGGCCACGGACCCGTCGGCCCGCACCAGCACGGCGCGGTTGGCGGCCCCGCTCCCGTCCCTGTCCCCGTCCCGACGGACAAGGGCCGAGCCGATCAGGATCTCCACCCCCAGCTCCGCGGCCAGGGCCCGCAGGCCCAGGACCACCTCGTCCTCATCCAGGGGGCGCAGGGCCGGCAGCAGCAGGGCGCGGTTGCGCTGCACCACATTGGTGCATTCCGGCGTGGCAATCAGCCGGGCCCCGTCCGCCGCCGCCTGGCGCACCAGCGGTGCCACATGGGCGAGCGCGGCGGCGTGGGTGGCCGGCGTCCGGGTCTGGATGAGGGCGATCTTCAAGGGACGGGATCTCCGGCCGCTCAGCCGTTCAACAGCGCATCGAGGGTGCCCGCACGCTCCAGGGCCATCAGGTCATCGCACCCGCCCACATGCCGGTCGCCGATGAAGATCTGCGGATAGGTGGCCGCGCCGCCGGACCGGGCCAGCATCTCGCTGCGCTTCTCCGGATTGAAGGCCGCG
>DAINBM010000295.1:0-3726 GCA_036732965.1 Caulobacteraceae bacterium
CGTTGCAGGGGGCGCCGAACATCTGGGCGATCGCCTGTGACACGGACGGGATCGACGGCACGGAGGACGCCGCCGGCGCCTATGTCACGCCGGACACGCTGTCGCGAGCCGCGGCGCTCGGCCTCGACCCGCAGGCCATGCTGGACCAGAACAACGCCTACGTCTTCTTCGAGACGCTCGGCGATCTTGTCATCACAGGCCCGACCCGGACCAACGTCAACGACTTCCGGGCCATTCTCGTCGAACCGAGGTCGGCATGATGGCCCGGTCCGGCGCGCGCGAACCGCCGCCGCGGCCCGTGAGACGCCGGGGAGGCGTCCGCAGCCCCGCCCTATCGGCGTGAGGCGATCCAGGTTTCGACGCGGCGCTCGAGTACCGACAGGGGCAGCGAGCCGGAACCGATCAGCAGGTCGTTGAAGGCCCGCAGGTCGAACCTCGGACCCAATGCCGTCTCCGCCCGCTTGCGCAGCTCCAGGATCTTCAGCATGCCGATCTTGTAGCCCGTGGCCTGACCCGGAAGGGTGATGTAGCGGCGGACTTCGGAGCGGGCCTGATTGGCGGGACGCCGACCCACCCGGATCATGTAGTCGATGGCCTCGTCCTCGGTCCAGCCCTTGGCGTGGATGCCGGTATCCACCACCAGACGCGCCGCGCGGAACAGCTCGGCGTCCAGGCGCATGAAATCGGCCGCCGCATCCGGATAGGCCCCGATCTCCTTGCACAGGCTCTCGGCATAGAGGGCCCAGCCTTCCGAGAAGGCCACATAGCCGTAGCCCCGGCGGAACTTCGGCGCGCCGGACTGGCGGACCTGGATGTCGCCCTGCATCACGTGCCCGGGGATGCCTTCATGGCACATCAGGTCGTAGACGCCGGCCGGATCGTCGGTCACCCCCAGCAGATGGACATAGACCCGGCCCGGCCGGACGCCGTCCGGACTGGGTCCCGCCGCATGCGCCGCACCGCCGGCAACCTCGCTGAACACAGGCTCCCGCACGACTTCCGCACGATAGGCCGGCAGGGCGCCGAAGGCGGCGGGCAGGAGGGTCCGTGTGTGGGCGATCGCGTCATTGGCGCGGCGCAGATAGTCCGCCCGCAGGGTGTCGGTCCACGGGGTCGGGGGAAAGGCCCTCGCCCGCTCGGCATAATAGGCATCGCGATCCTTGAGACCCGCCCCGCGGGCCAGTTCGTCCTGCAGCTGTTCGATCCGCGCCACTTCGCGAAGGCCAAGGGCATGGATCTCGTCCGCGGTCAGGTCCGTCGTGGTGCTCTGCTTCAGTGCCGCGGCGTACCAGTCCGCCCCGCCCGGCAGCGAGGCCGTACCCGTCCGTCCGCTCGGCGCGGTGGGCAGATCCGCCTGCGCCCAGGCGATGACACGTTCGTAGGCCGGCCGGATGGACAGCAGCGACGTCCGCACCTCGTCCAGAAGCGCATCGGCCTCGCCGGCTGTGAGCTTCTGCCCGGCCACCAGCGCCTTTATCTTGGCCTTGGCGTCGGCCCACAGGGGCGAGTCTGCCCCCGTGTCGAACGGGGCTCCGGAGATGATGGTCCGGCTGCCCGCGATCACCCGCTCGATCTCGAACCGGGGCGCATGGATCCCCGCCGCATCCGAGTCCCGGCTCTGGGAAATGGCCGTGTCCAGCACGGTCGGGATCGCCCGCAGACGCGCGCTGTAGGCCCGCATGTCCGCCGCATCCTGGACCGTGTGCGTGTTGATCATGAAGTTCGGCAGCTCGGAGTGCACCGAATAGAGGAAGGAGTAGAACGGCGGTTGATACCGACGGAAGCGGTAGGCCCGCTCCGCCCGCTCCAGCTCGAGCCGCCAGATGTCGAAATTGGCCTGGGCATCAGGCGAGAGCCGGTTTTGGTCGAACCTGGCGAGCATGCGCGCAATGCTGCCACGGCGCCACTCCAGCCGGGACAGTGCGGCGGCGTCGCTGATATCGTCCAGCCGATCCTCTCCGTCCTTCACGCCGAGCCGGGTGGCCAGCTGCGGACGAAGTTTCAGTTCCTGTGCGAATTCGGCGTCCAGGAAGGCCGTGAAGCTCTGGTCATAGGCGGGGGAGCGGGCCTCGGCCACCGGCTCTGCGGCTTGCGCGGTGGCGATCAGGGTCAGGCACGACGCCGCGACAGCCGTGATCCAGAACAAGTGCCGCATGACGCCTCTCCCAAGACAAACGCCGGTCCGTGGGCGTGCTGGAGGGTGAGCCGCCGCCGGGATCGGACGTGTTCGATCCGCCCATCTAGTCGGCGATCACGCACGTGTGCAAGCGCCCCACGCCTGCCCGCATGCGCGGGTCGGTGGCGATCGGGATGCGCGCGGCGAACTGCGGGTCATCCGGGCTTCGACCGGGGACAGACCGGCACGGTCCGCTGCCCGATTGACGGTGCGCTGCGCGTCTGTCTGAAATGCGCGCTGCAGCATCCGTCCGAGGACCTTTCATGAGCCAGCTTCCGGCGACCGCTCCGGCCACCATCGGCGAGGCGTTCAAGCATATCAACGCCGTGACCCATCCGACCCTGGATGACCTGAAGCTGATGGTGTTCCTCGAGGCGTCGGGACAGTCCAGCTACCTCGCCCTGGCCGAGGGCGCGCCCAATGCCGGGATCGCGGAGCTTCTGCGGGCCAATGGCCGCGAAGAGTTGGACCATGCCCAGCGGGTGTCGCAGGCGATCCGGCTGCTGCACGGGGTGGAGTTCCCGCCGCCCACGGCCGAGCAGAACCCCTATGCCGGCGGCCCGGCGGCCCCGGTGACGCGGGCCCTGCTCGAGGGCGTCGTCCGCGGCGAGGACAATGGCTGCGCCCTGTACATGACCTGGGCGGACAACACCGACCATGCCGAGGCGGCGGAGCTGTTCCGCCTCAATGCGGTGGAGGAGACCCTGCACGGCCAGCGCGCGGCAGAGGCGATCACGTTGCTCTGAGCCCGGAACGCCCGTGCCCTGAGGATCCGTGGCATTTCCTCCCGGGAGGGCTATGGTGCGGACCGAGGCCCCGGTGCCGTTGGAGATGGCAGACCATGAACGACCAGACCGACCGCGCCTGCGGTGCCCTGATGGGGGCCTTCGTCGGCGACGCCCTGGGGCTGGGCTGCCACTGGTACTATGACCTGGAGGCGCTGCGCCGGGACTTCGGCCCGTGGATCAGCGACTACACCACGCCCAGGCCGGGTCGCTACCACGAGGGCCTGCGCGCCGGCGAGCTGTCCCAGGCCGGCCTCATCACCCGGATGCTGCTGGAGTCGGTGACGGCGCACCGGGCCTATGACGAGGCCGACTTCACCCGGCGGCTGGACGAGGACCTGTTCCCCCGGCTGGACGGCACACCGCATCAGGGCCCCGGGGGCTATACCAGCCAGTCGATCCGCGAGGCCTACGACCTGCGGGTCAATCACAAGCGGCCGTGGGGTGAGGCCGGAGGCCATGCCGACACGACGGAGGCCCTGGAACGCGCCCTGGTGCTGGCGGTGCGCTATGCCCGCTCGCCCCGCATCCTGGCCGAGACGGTCTGGTCCAACACCGTCCTCACCCAGACGGACGAGACGGTGGTCGCCATGACCGTCGCCTACTGCGCGGTGCTGTCCCGGCTGGTGGCGGGAGACACACTGGACAGCGGCATTTCCGGCAGACTGATGGGGCTGGTGAAATCCGGCGAACTGCCGTTCCACGCGGTCACCGTCGGCAATCTGGAGCCGCCCGTGGCGGGGGGCCGGGAGGCGTCGCGGGTGG
>DAINBM010000296.1:0-3711 GCA_036732965.1 Caulobacteraceae bacterium
TGCACGTAGGCCTGGGCCGAAGCGGCGGATGCCTCCCGTCGGGCAAAGGCCACGAAGGCCAGCCCCACCAGGGCCATCAGCGCCGTTCCGATGGCAAAGGCCAGGGGGGCTGCCCGGCCGGCCGCGGCGACCACGAGGGTGACATTGAACGCCACCGCCATGGTCGGTGCCACGATCGACAGCGACAGGCCCGCCGCCTCGGCAAGGCCCAGGCGCCGGTGCGGCCTCATGCCCGGTCGTTCGCCGTGACCATGAACTGGATCAGCCCTCCGACAAGCGTCACCGCGACCAGCGGCAGGAAGGACGCGCCGCCGTGCATCCGCCCGACCCCGATCCATCCGATGAGGGCGGGCCCGAAATAGCCGCCAAGGCCTCCGAAGCTGTTGATGAACGCAATACCGGTCACGGCGGCCGGGCCCGCCAGATAGCGGTGGGCCAGCGGCCAGAACGTGACGATCGAGAAGCCGAGCCCGGTGGTGACCATGGTCAGGGCGACAATGCTGGCCATCTCGTTCGCGGAGAACAGGGCCAGGCATCCAAGGCCGGCCGTTGCCAGCATGTAGCCCAGAAAGCTGTGCCAGCGGCGTTCCCCGGTCCGGTCGGAATGCCGCGCCCAGAGCACCTGGCAGATGGCCATGATCCCCCAGGGGATCATCGTCAGCAGACCGATCCGGAGATAGGCCCCCTTGGCGATGCCGAACTGCTGGATCAGGGTCGGCATCCAGAAGGTCACGGCGTAGAGGGCGATCGTCCCGCTCATATAGGCCAGGCCGAGGCACCAGATCCTCGGGCTGGCGAACATCGACGCGACCGTGACCAGGGGGGCCGTGGCGCGCGATGCGGCCTCGTCCCGGGCCATGTCCTCGGTGATGGCACCGCGTTCGGCCTCGCTGAGCCAGCTGGCCGCCGCCGGACGGTCGGGAAGGATCCGGAGAAAGGCGATCCCCACGAGGACCGACGGTATCGCCTCGATCATGAACAGCCACTGCCAGCCGCGCCAGCCGCCCACCCCGTCGGCAAACTGCAGGATCGCACCGGACAGAGGACCGCCCAGCACGTTGGACGCGCCGACCGCCATCATGAACAGGGCGATGACCCGGGCCTGCTGGCGGTGCGGGAACCAGTAGGTCAGGTAGAGGATGATCCCCGGATAGAAGCCGGCTTCCGCCGCGCCGAGCAGGAACCGCAGCAGATAGAAGCCGAACTGCGCATCGGTCAGGCCCAGCGCCTGCGCCGCTCCGCCCCATCGGAATGACCCGACGAACATGAACAGCGCCGAGAGCACCCCCCAGCTCACCATGATCCGGGCCATCCAGCGCTGGGCTCCGACCCGCGCCATGACCAGGTTGCTCGGCACCTCGCACAGGCAGTAGCCGATGAAGAACAGCCCGGCCCCCAGTCCGTAGACCGCATCACTGAAGCCGAGATCGCCGGCCATCTGCAGCTTGGCAAAGCCGACATTCACCCGATCGAGGAAGGCCACCAGATAGCCGAGGAAGAGCAGCGGGATCAGCCGGAAGCGGACCTTCCGGTAGACGGGCAGGTCATATTGAACGGTCATCAGGTGTCCTTCGATCCACGGGCCGTGACGATGGGGCCCTGCGGCCGCCGACAGCTCCCAGGCACCCGCAAAGGGGCGTCCGGATCGGATCGGCGGCGAGGCGTCTTCAAGGGGGCGGTATTCGACATGGGGGCGGCAGCGTCAATCCGGACCGGCGATCCGGGGCGGGTCTATTTGCGCACCCTCATGCCCTGCGCCTCGTCGAACACGAGGGGCTTGTCGGACCGCGGCAGCGGGGCCTCGGCGATCTGGCTCGGCGATCTGGCTCGGCGACACCCCGTATTTCCAGTCGGGGGGGCAGATGGCGATGTAGCGGGCATAGCCCCCGGTGCCGCCGCCCAGCTTGGGAAAGCCGATCGCCACCAGCGCACCGACCGGCGGCACCTGGTCGAGATGGGTGACGCCCTCGGCCTGGGCATAGCCGTGGTGCATCAGCCAGCTTTCGCCCTCCAGCGTCGGGGTGGCGTCGGTGTCGAGCGGCTCGTGCCCGTGGAACAGGATCCTGCGCTCGAGGTGAAGGAACTTCAGCGCGGCAAGGCTGACCCCGGGAAAGGGCGTGCGGGTCGCGAGGGCGGGATCGGGCCAGTCCTTCGACCAGTCGCTGCGGACAAACACCACCGAGCCTGCGGGAATGCGGCCATAGCGCTGCTCGAACCGGAGGATGTCGGACACCTGCAGCGCGTAGCCGTAGTTGGCTTTGACCTGCGGGGAGATGTCGATCACCACCAGCGGGCGGACGGCATAGGTGGCGGGCAGCTCGTCGATCGCGGGATATTCCGGCGCCCAGTGGGCGGGTGGATCCAGCTGGGTGCCGAGCTGGTCGGTGCTCAGCGCATAGCGCATCGCCTCGAAGCCATGCCTCGCATAGGTGAAGCGCTCCCCCTTGTGGACGAAGCCGGGAATGTCGCGCCCCGCCACGGCCGGGCTGAACGCGGGCGGGCCAAAGCCTTCCCACACCGGGATGCGCGGGGTGATGGTGTGGGTCAGATCCACATATTTGGCGGACCGGAAGCTGGTCTCATAGACCGGCCAGAGCCCGGGCCCCGCGGGCGGGTGGCGCGAAACCAGCGGCATCAGCCCCAGCGCCAGGAGGGCACCAAGCAGGACCAGCGACAGGGAGATGACGGGTTTCATTCAGTACCGTTCGAGGGTTGATGGCGCACTCAGCCGAACTCCAGGGACATGGCGGCATAGACGCGCGACAGATCCTCGGCCGGTCGGTGTCCGAAGTACATGCGTCGACAGCCGAACACCGGTGACAGGCCATGAGACCGGGCGAGGGCCACGGCCGGGGCATTGGGCCCGGGCACGTCGATCTGGATCGGATGACCGGCGACCCGGGCCACCAGATCGGCCAGCAAGGCCGCCGCGACCTGCGGGTCCGGGGCGATCAGCGGGCCGATCTTGAAACCGGAGGCGGCGGGCCGGGCCAGGCCGAACCCGACCGGTTCGCCGTCGCGGACGGCCGCCACCCGCAGGGTTTCCGGCCGGGCCAGCCATGCACCGAGCAGGCCCGTGCGATCATAGGGCACCGTCCGGCGGTCGAGGTCGAGGAGGGCGTCGGTCCGGGGCGCGCCCTCGAGGCAAAGCGCCGGGTCGAGGACGGGCCCGGGCACGGGTGCTGCCATGCCCTGATAGCGCGTCGTCTCGTAGGCCGCCACGAAGCCGCCCGCCGCGTAGAAGCGCTCCATCTCGAAGACACCGTCCATGGCGATGACCGCATCCGGTGCGAGCCGCGCCCGCAGACGGGCCAGCCGCGCGTGCCACAGGCGTCGGCCGAGACCGAGCCCGCGATGGCGCGGCTCTACGATGAACAGACCCATGAAGCCGAAGTCCGCCGTGTGGCGGAAGATGCTGCCCCCCGCGATCATCGTGTCCTGATGACGCAGCGCGATGAAGGCCTCCGGATCGCAGGCCCGGGCGCATTCCAGATCGAAGGTGCCGGGATTCCAGCCCTCGGCCCGGGCCAGGGCAAAGATCTGCCCGGCTTCCGCAGGCGTCATCGTGCCGATGTCGGGGACCGTCAGGCGTTCCGGCGTTTCATGGTCCATGGCACTCCGGCTCCGGACAGGGGGGCGACGTGATGGCTCAGAAGTCGACGCTCAGCCGGGCGAAGTAGTACCCCCCGTTGATGCCGAAGGGAGAGAAGC
>DAINBM010000297.1:0-3699 GCA_036732965.1 Caulobacteraceae bacterium
CATGAACACCGTGCCGATGATGTTGTGGCCGCTGGTGGCGTCCGCCCGCAGTTCCTGGAAGGTGTAGTAGGGGGTGCGCGCCACCGCCTCGACGAAGGGATGCGCCGGGCTGGGGAAGGACGCCAGCAGGGGCGTCAGGTCCCACAGGTGGTGGTGCGGATCGATGATCGGCAGGTCGGGCTCGAGGATCACTTCAGACATGGCGCTTCCCGGGGTCTGGTTCTGGTTGCCGCCCAGCTTATGAGGGGGCGGCGATCAGACAAGCGGGAAAATGGCCCTCATGCCCTGTGGGCTCAGCTCTCCGCGTCGAACCCGACGAACACGGCGGCCTCGTCCACCGACTTGCGGCGGGAGACCACGGCATTGGCGGGGAAGCTGTCGTCCGGCCAGCCCATGGCCACGCAGATCATGATCACCTGATCCTCGGCAATGCCCGCGTGCTCGCGCACCACCGGGGACTGCATGATCCCCTGGCTGTTGATGACGCAGCCCAGCCCCCGGGACCAGGCGGCATTCACCAGGGCATTGGTCACCGCCCCGCAGTCGAAGGGACCGATGTCGCTGCCGTGGATGGAGCGGTCATAGGTGACGACGATGGAGACCGGGGCGTCGAACTGGCGGAACCCCCGCAGGACCCAGTCCGTGCGCTTGTCCTTGTCGTCCCGGGCGATGCCCATGGCCCCGAACAGCTGCTTGGCGATCTCCACCTGGCGCTCCCGGTGGGCCCCGGTGTACTCGCCCTGGGTGCGGAACTCCCGGGAGTGGGGGACGCCGGCCAGGTTGCGCTCGGTATTGCCCTTGCGGATGCGGTCCAGGGCCTCGCCCCCCACCACATAGAAGTTCCAGGGCTGGGTATTGAGGGAGGAGGGCGCGCGCATGGCCAGCGCAAGCACCTCCCGGATCAGGGCCGGCGGCACCGGATCGGGCTTGAAGCCGCGGATGCTGCGGCGGCCCTGCACCACCTCGTCATAGGTCAGGTTCGAGGTCATGATCAGTCCTTCCAGCCGCAGGTCTGGCCCTTGTTCTGGGCGGTGAGCCAGGTGTTCAGCGGTGCGAAGTACTCGGCCATGGCACTCGCGTCGATGGTCTTCTCGCCGGTGAAGGCCTCCAGCGCCTCGGGCCAGGGGCGGGACTGGCCCATTTCCAGCATCTTCGCGAACTTCGCGCCCACGGCCTTGTTTCCGTAGACGGAGCAGCGGTTCAGGGGGCCCTTCCATCCCGCCTGACGGCAGGCGGCGCGGTAAAACTGGTATTCATAGATGCGCGCAAGGAAGTAGCGCGCATAGGGCACCGAGGTGGCTACATGGTTCTTCGCACCGGGGTCAAAGGCGTCGGCGGGCCGCGGGCCGGGCGGGACCAGGCCCTGATACTGCTTCACCAGCGCCCACCAGGCGTCGTTGTAGTGCTCCGGCGTCACCTGGCCGGAAAAGACCTGCCAGCGCCACTTGTCCACCATCAGGCCGAAGGGCAGGAACGCCACCCCGTCCATGGCCACGCGCAGCAGGTAGGGAATGTCGGCGTCCGGGCCGGGGATGGTGTCGATCAGGCCGAGCTGCTTGAGATAGCCGGGGGTCAGGGCATTCAGCCCTGCAAAGTCGCCGATGGCCTCGTGGAAGCCGTCATTGGCACCGTTCTCGAACAGGAAGGGCTGGTCCTTGTAGGCCCGCTGATAGAGGTTGTGCCCCAGCTCGTGGTGCACGGTGAAGAAGTCGTCCGCATTGACGTGGACGCAGGCCTTCAGGCGGATGTCGTCCTTGTTGTCCACGTCCCAGGCCGAGGCATGGCACTGCACCTCCCGGTCCCGGGGGCGGACGATCATGGAGCGCTCCCAGAAGGTTTTCGGCCAGGGGTCGAAGCCGAGGGAGATGTAGAAGTTCTCCGCCGTCCGGACCATCTTCACCGGGTCATAGCCGTGGGCGTTGAGGGACTGGGTCAGGTCGTAGCCGAGGCCCGGACTGTTGGGCGGCGCGACCACGTCATAGATGTTGCCCCACTGCTGGCCCCACATGTTGCCGGTCAGATCCTCGCGGATCGGCCCGGTCCTGGGCTGCACCTGATCGCCGTAGCGGGCGTTGAGCCGGGCGCGGACGAAGCAGTGCAGGTTCTGGTAGAGGGGCTTCACCTGACCCCACAGGCGGTCGGTGAGGGCGGCGAACTCCTCCGGCGTCATGTCATAGCCGGACCGCCACAGGGCCCCGGAGTCCGCGTAGCCCACATTGCGCGCACCCTCGTTGGCCAGCGCCGTCAGCCGCGCATAGTCCGCCTTCATCGGCGGAGCGACCAGCCGCCACTTCTCCCAGACCTCCTTCGCCTTTGCCGGATCGCGGGTGGTGGCCAGCACCTCCTCCAGGTCCTCCAGATGCAGGGTCTTGCCGTCCACGGTGGCCGTGCCGGAGGAATAGAGGGTGGCGAGCCTCGCCGCGATATCCGCCATTTCCTGCGCAGCGCCGGGGCGGTCGGGGGCGGCCAGCACCAGTCCGTTCTTCAGCAGCATCAGCTTGCGCCGGGTCACCGGGTCCGTGGCCACCCCGTCGAACCGCGCGGCCTCCTTGGCATAGCGGGTGGACAGGTCGGACAGTTCCGCCCCCACCTTGGCCGTCAGGAAGTTGGTGTCCGGGGTGATGTAGGTCTCCTGCACCCACTCCGCCTTCTGGGCGACGATGCTTTCCTCCGCCAGGGCCTTTTCCGCGGCCGCGACGAAGGCGGTGGC
Organism: Caulobacteraceae bacterium; assembly: GCA_036732965.1. Classification (GTDB taxonomy): domain Bacteria; phylum Pseudomonadota; class Alphaproteobacteria; order Caulobacterales; family Caulobacteraceae; genus CAIMFV01. The sequence continues at coordinate 2,711 of DAINBM010000297.1, forward strand.
GTCCGCCGGGGTCGGCCGGGCGGCCGGAGCGGTCTGGGCATGTGCGGCGGTTCCGATCAGCAGGGCAGAGGCAGCGGCGGACAGCAACAGGCGGGTCAAGGGGATCTCCGGAGCGGTTCAGGCAGGGGCGCAGTCGATGCGGTTCCGGCGGGCGCGTCAAGCCGTATCACCGGCATGCGCCCTTGCCGCCCGCTCCGCACCGACGCAGACTGTCGCCGTGTCACGGGGGAGTCTCATGAAGTTCGGTCGTCTTCCAGCCGCGGTGGCCGCGGTTCTTGCCCTGTCCGCGTCGGGCATGGCCCTGGCCCAGACGGCGTCACCGTCGGCGGCGCCGCACCTTGCCGTCACGGTGAGCTTCCCGGCTGCTGCTGCCGCCCAGCCCCAGGATGGTCGGGTGATCCTGCTGGTCAGCCGCGACCTGACCCGGGAGCCCCGAAGCCACGTGGCTCCGAATGCCCCGCTGGACGCCCCCTACATGTTCGGCCTGACGGTGGATGGGCTGGCCCCCGGCGCGACGGCGGTGCTGGACGACACGGCCTTCGGCTGGCCGTCCCGGACCCTGTCCGGTCTGCCGGAGGGGGACTACCTGGTCCAGGCCGTGCTGAACCGGTACGAGACCTTCCACCTGGCCGACGGCCGGGTGCTGAAGCTGCCCCCGGACAAGGGCGAGGGCCAGCAGTGGCAACTGAAGCCCGGCAACCTCTATTCGAAGCCGGTGAAGCTGCACATCGACCCGGCCCACCCGCAGCCCATCGCCCTGTCCCTCGACCAGGTGATCCCGCCCATCCCCCGCAAGACCGACACCGAGTTCGTGCGTCATGTCCGGATCCGGAGCGCGCTGCTGTCGAAGTTCTGGGGCCGGGACACCTACATCGCCGCCCATGTCCTGCTGCCGGCGTGCTTCGACACCCATCCGCAGGCGCACTATCCGCTGATGGTGTTCCACGGCCACTTCCCGGACGACATTTCCGAGTTCCGCACGACCCCGC